>JALOPK010000049.1 GCA_025453925.1 Candidatus Eiseniibacteriota bacterium
CTGCATGCTTGTCGGCGGCGTCATCGCGGCTCCCACCGCGGCATGGCTGTGCAGGAAGCTCCCGCACAAAGTGCTGGGAATCCTCATCGGCGTGCTGCTGGTACTCACCAACCTCCGGACGATCGTACTGGCTCTCAAGTAGGCCGCACCGTGCGGTCAAGAACACCGCGGCCCCACCTGGTCTCGCACAGGGACTTGACCGTGGGGCCGCGTGTCCGTATCTGATCGGGTATTCCTCCCTGCGAGGATCTAACTGGAGGATCATCACCGTCACAGGACCGGAGAATCTGCCCTATGGCCAAGGTGACGCTCGATCACGTGACAAAGCGGTACCCCGGCGGTGTCGAGGCAGTGCGGGATGCCTGCTTCGAAGTACGCGACAAGGAGTTCGTGGTCCTCGTCGGGCCGTCGGGGTGCGGGAAGTCGACCCTGCTGCGCATGGTCGCGGGTCTGGAGGAAATCAGCGAAGGAAGGATCCTCATTGACGATCGCGTCGTCAATGCCGTACCACCCAAGGACCGGGACATCGCCATGGTCTTCCAGAACTACGCCCTCTACCCCCACATGTCGGTGTACGACAACATGGCGTTCGGCCTGAGGATGCGGAAGTTCTCTGCCGATGAGATCAAGCGTCGCGTGAATGAGGCCGCCGGCATTCTCGGCATCCAGGGATTTCTGTCACGCAAGCCCAAGGCGCTATCAGGTGGTCAGCGCCAACGAGTTGCGGTGGGCCGTGCCATCGTGCGGCATCCGAAAGTGTTCCTGTTCGACGAACCGCTTTCCAATCTCGATGCCAAACTGAGGGTGCAGATGCGGGCTGAACTCTCGAGCCTGCACCGTCGGCTGGACGCGACGATGATCTACGTCACGCACGACCAGACCGAGGCCATGACCATGGGCGATCGGATCGTCGTGCTGAAGGACGGGATCATCCAACAGATCGATGATCCGCTTCGAATCTACCATCGCCCGGCCAACACCTTTGTTGCCGGCTTCATCGGAAGCCCCGCCATCAACCTCCTCCAGGGCATGCTCACGGGTCCGCCCTGGTCCTTCAGCACAACGGGGTTCACCGCCCCATTGCCTGATGCGTTGACCAATGGTGTCCCGCTAACCTCGGGGCCGATCGTTCTCGGCATCCGGCCGGAGCACATCGTGAGCGGAGAGGCGGACGGGGTCACTCTGGATGTGATCTTGGAGGTGGTGGAGCCCATGGGGCACGAGACCTACCTCCATTTCGACCTGGGGCCCGTGCACATGACCGCTCGGCAAGTGGGCGCAGGATCCTACAGGGTCGGCGAGAAGGGACGCGTCAACCTTGATCTCGCCAAGGCACACCTCTTCGACCCGGCGAGCGGGAGTGCCCTCCGCAACTAGGCGACTGGTCCGGCCCCCCACGCTCCATCCCGGAGACGCGGTTGCCGTGCTCTGCCCCGCCAGTCCCCCGGCGTCTCGATCCGTGCTGCGCAAGGCGGTGGCCGCTGCCCGGGTTCTTGGACTGGAACCGGTGCTCGGGCCGAATGCCGCGAAACGCTCTCGATTCCTCGCTGGCGCGGATGAGGAACGCCTCCACGATCTCCACTGGGCATTTCGAGACTCCTCCGTCAAGGGCATTCTCTCTGTCCGCGGCGGGTACGGCACGATCCGCCTTCTCCCGCGCGTCGACTGGACAATGATCAGACGGCATCCCAAGGTGCTGGTCGGCATGTCGGACATCACCGCATTTCAGGTCGCCGCGCTCAGCCGGGGTATGGTGACGTTCGGCGGGCCGCTTCTTGCGTTCGGCCCTCAGGTCGGGCTCACCGGGTGGGCCGCCGCGGGGCTGTGGGGCGCGGTCGGGGGGGGCGGTCAGGTGCACGTGTCCCGCGCCCCGGGGGATCCGAGTCCGACGACCATCACGCCAGGGCGAGCCCGCGGCCCGGTGGTCGGCGGTAATCTCACCACGCTGTTGTCGTTGGTGGGAACACCCTGGGAGTACCGACTCAAGGGGTGTATCGTGGTCCTTGAGGATGTGGGCGAGGCACCGTACCGCGTCGACCGGATGCTGACTCAGTTCATGCTCTCCGGACGCCTGGATGGCGTTGCCGGACTCGTCTTCGGGCGCTTTCACGAGTGCTTCAGAGAGTCGGAGCTGGAGGTCATCGACGTCATTGCGGAGCGGGTAGGCCCCCTCGCGGTGCCGGCGGTCTATGGACTGCCGTTTGGACATCAGCGTGATGTCGCCACGTGGCCGCAGGGCTGTCGCGGCGTGCTCGATGCCGACGCCGGCACCCTGAGTTTCCTCCGGTCGGGCGTCGTGTGACGGCGGATCTGCGCCGGCTTCTTCCCCATCTCGTACCGGTTCTCGACCTCTCGAGGCCTGACTGGGCCGCCCTGTGGCAGTCGCTCCTCGCGGACGCACGGGATCGAGGGCTCGGGGGGGTACTCCTCCGGCGAGGCCGCGGCGATCAATGGCGACGGATCAGTGAGGAGGCGATGGCCATTGGCGGCCAATCCCCGGTCCTGATGGCGGACCTCGAGCAGGGAGCCGCCAGCCAACTCGATGGCCGTTCTTGGTTTCCAAAGGCGCTCACCCTCGGCGCGACCCGCACGCCGGATCTGGCCCGTCGTCTGGGGGAGGCCATCGGGCGCCAGGCCCGATCTCTGGGGCTGCAGATGATCCTCGCGCCCGTTGCGGACGTTCTGCATCCCACGACCCATGCCGTCATCGGCGCGCGGAGCTTCGGGGCGACGCCCCGCTCGGTCGGAGACATGGTGATCGCGTTCATACGGGGCTGTCAGGACCAAGGGGTGACGGCCGTCGTCAAGCATTTCCCCGGCCACGGCCCATGCGAAGTCGATTCCCACCACGCCATGGGGCACATGAAGGTCAGTCGGAAAGGCTGGCGCGAAACGGACGGACTCCCTTTCCGAATGGCCATCGAGTCTGGTGTCGGGGCGGTCATGGTCGGACACCTGTGGCACGAAGGCCTTGACCCCGGAGTCCCGAGGCCGGCATCCCGAAGCCCTGTCGTCATGCATGATCTGCTCCGGCGAGACCTCGGTTTCCGGGGGACCGTCCTGACCGACAGCCTGGAAATGGTGGGTGCAGGAGGCGGTGGCGCGGCAACGGCACGACTGGCTGTGGAGGCCGGCGCTGACCTGGTGATCGGCCCTGACATTGGCGTACCCCGTGGGTCCGGCACCGCGCCGCTCCGCGATGTGGCGGGGTGCGCGGGGAAGGCCGGACAGCTCGCTCGGGAGATCGCGCACGCGGCCGTTTCCTGGCTCGCGTGCCAATCCGTTCCGCCGAACGAGCTCTTCCCCGTCGTTCTGCGGGTCATTCCCGACCGATGGGGACGCACGGAGTGGGCGGCGCCACTGGTGGCATCGTTGCAGGCCCGCGGGTGCACGAACGTCGAGGGTCGCCGACTCATCGTGTCGGCGGCGAGTTCGAGCCCCGAGGCCGTTCTGGAGGCGATGGAGATCGCGCGGGCCGAGGCTCCACGCACAGAACCTGTTGTCGTGGCCTGTGGAGCCATCGATGTGGCCCGACGGGCTACGGGTCGCGCCAGGGTGGTGTTCATCGGCGATGCGACCGCAGCTTCGCAGGAGGCGGTCGTCATGCTCCTGACGAATGAGATCTCCCACCGAGGAAGCCCCGATCTCCCCACTTCGCCTTCTCCGCTTCACGGCGGAGGGGCATCCTCAACCGGACGCGGGGCGTGAAGGCCCCGACCGCTCTTGATGGAGACTGTTCGAAGATGCGACGGCGTTTCGACTTTCCGGTGCCCGCCCCCGCGACGCGGGAGGAGACACCACGCCATCTCGATGGGCCGGGCTTGCACGGATCCCGGCCATGGAGCACGTGACGCCCGTGCGCAGCATGCACCGGTGGAACTTCGGATTTCGTACTTCCCCGGAGGGCGGATCGGGGATAGATTCGCAGGTAAAGGAGGTAGAGGTGATACCCCGTCCTGCAATGGCTCAAGGATCTTGTGCCGGGCATGCCGCCACTCACCTTTCGTCCAGAGTCATCCCCATCACCGTGGCGACAGATGTGCACGCCGGGATGGTGTCTGTTGCTTCATGACCTGCGTCGCGTTTCGGAGTTGGGTCTCTGGTTTGCCAAGGTTGAGGCATTGGGCAATGATCTGGTGTGGCTGCTTGATCCTGCCGAGGTGCTGACTGTGCAGTCCTACAGCCGGCATGCGCCGGCGTTGTGCGACCGGCATACAGGGATCGGCGCGGACGGTCTGGTGCTCTGGGACGGCTGCGAGTCCGATCCCGAGCTGTGGTTCATCAACGCAGACGGATCCCCTGCGGAGGTGTGCGGGAACGGCCTCCGCGCGATCGCGGTGGCGGGGAGAGACATTGGCCTATTCTCTCAGGATGAATTCGCGTTCCGAAGCGGTGGAATCGTATTCCCGGTCGTCGTTGGAGGTTCCGGAAAGCCTGCTGCCGCGTGCCTCGGCCTGCCGGGGTTCCCATGCGACGGCGCCGTGGAGGAAACCCTGCGGGGATGGGGGATCACCGGCATGCTGGTCACCATGCCCAACCCGCACATCGTGATCCTCGACGGGCCCCTGGATCGTGGGACGCGAGAGTCCCTGGCCGTGAGGTCGGCGGGGCTGCTGCCAGGAGGCGCCAACGTGGGGTTCTGCGCGGTCCAGGCGGGTGAGCTCGACCTAGAAGTGTGGGAGCGGGGCGTAGGGTGGACCCGCGCGTGCGGCAGCGGAGCCGCGGCCGCAGCGGCGGCGGCACTCCGCCGGGGAGCCCTGGCCCGCGGCGTCACAGTGGTCCGGCAGCCTGGCGGCACGCTCCGGACATGGCTCGACGAGCAGGACAGATCCTGGATCGAAGGCGATGCCTCGCTGGTCTTCGTCGGCTTCATGCGCGCGTGCAGTCCGGCGCACCTCGGGTGCGCTCCCGAAGCCCTGCATGAGGACGCCGGACGGAACCGTGGTTCCTCGTCGGTGTGCTGATCATGTCTGAAACTGGAGCGAACATGGCCGACAGTGCGGATCAAGTGCCGGAGGACATTGTGCTGCTGGGTCTGCAGGAGGCAGACGTGGATATTGCCCAGGAGGCGCTGGCCGGGTACCGACTGCACGCGGTGGCGCGAGTCGCCCTTCTGCGGGAAATGCTCAAGGAGATGAAACCACGGGCGGTGGTGAGCGACATCTGGATCCGGGATGGGCACTGTGTGGAAGTGAAGGACCTCCTGGCTGGAAGGAGCCCGCACACCATCATGCTGATCGTGGCGTCATCGCCGGAGGAGAATCTCGGCTCTCTGGACCTGGGTTCTCACCCGTTCATGGTGCTGCAGCGCCCCCTGCGGCGTCTGGAATTGGCCTCCGTGATCCAACAGGCCGGACAACTCTATGCCGCGCGTGCCCGGATGGCCGAGGCGGAGACCACCGTCTCCTCGCTCCGGCGTGCGAATGAAGAGGCGACTCGGCTGAAATCCGAGTTCCTCTCGCTCATCAGCCACGAACTGCGGACACCGCTCACCGAAGTGATCGGCTATTCGGAACTCCTGGCGGCGGGAAACGTCAGGCCGGAGCAGACGGTTGAATTCGCCGGGCACATCGTTCGAAGCGCCGCGCAACTCAAGTGTCTGATCGATGACCTGGTCACTCTCTCCAAGGCCGAGGCCGGCGTGCTCCCCATGGAAGTGAGCACCTTCCCTGCCGACCACGTTCTCCAGGGCAGAGTTGCCGACATGGTCAAGGATGCTCAGGGACGGGGGCTCACGGTGGAGACCAGAGTCGATGCCCGCGCCGGCCTGCTCACCGGTGACAGTGGGAAGCTTTCCAAGGTTCTGCAGAACCTGCTCTCCAACGCGATCAAGTTCAGTCCCCCCGGCGGGACCGTCACCATCGAGATCAGCGATGCAGGATCCGCGGTTCTGTTCAGCGTTTCCGATGCGGGAAAGGGCATCCCGCAGGAGAGGATGAGAGACTTGTTCCTCGCATTTCGCCAGGAGGATAGCTCGGATCGTCGGCAGTTCGGAGGGCTTGGCATCGGGCTGTCCATCGTCAAGCACTTCGTCGGGCTCCACGGCGGCAGTGTCCGGGTGGCCGGCAGGCCGGACCGAGGAACGGCGTTCAGCTTCGTGATCCCGCGCCGACAGTCCAAGGCCCCGGATGTCTCCCGCAAGCCGAGCACGCCATGAGCGACGGCCGGATCCTCGTCATCGACGATGACCCGCTCATCCTCAAGCTCCTTCAGACCACCATCGAACGGAGCGGGTTCGAGGTGCTCACCGCATCCGATGGCGAACAGGGCTTGGAGGTGATCCGCGGGGAGCACCCCGACATGGTCATCAGTGACATCATGATGCCGCGAGTGGATGGCTTTGAGCTCATCCGGCGTCTTCGAGGCGACCGTCTGGTGGGCGCGACTCCCCTGATGATGCTGAGCGCAAAGGGTGAGGAAGAGGACAAGGTCAAAGGCCTTGAGATGGGAGCGGACGATTATCTCACCAAGCCGTTCAGCCCCCGGGAGCTCGTGGCGAGGGTCAGGGCGCTGATCCGCCGCAAGGCCGCGGTCCGCGAGCGGGTCCCCACGACGTCGCAGGCCCCTTTCACCGTGGAGGGACTCACCCATCTGGCTGAATACCGATTCGACAACTACGTCGTCGGTGCCGGCAACCGGTCTGCGGTGGAAGCCGCAAAGGCCGCCGCGGAGAGCCCCGGCAATCGGTTCAATCCACTGTTCCTGTTTGGCGGCTCCGGTCTGGGGAAGACCCACTTGATGTGTGCCCTCGCCAATGAGACCTACTCCCGGCACCCCGAATCCCGCATACGGTACGTATCGTCTGAGGTGTTCAGTCAGCAGGTGCTCGACGCCCACGAACGCCGCGAGGTTGAAGACCTGAAGCTGCACTACACATCGTTGGAGCTCCTGATGGTCGACGACATCCAGTTCTTGGCGATATCCCCCAGCCTCCAGATGGTGGCGGCCGAGATCCTCTATGATATGTATGAGCACGGCAAGCAGATCGTCATCACCAGCGATCGCAAGCCCGAGGAGCTCGAGGCGCTGTCGGCCGAAATGACCAGTGGGTTCGCATTCGGGCTCGTGGTGGAAATCGACAGGCCCGACGCCACGCTGCGATCTCGTATCCTGCGGTTCAAGGCGAGGCAGCGGGGGTGGGATATCAGTGAGGAAGTGTTGGACTATTTGGCGACCCGTCTGGACACCGATGTGCGGAGCATTGAGGGCGCCGCCAGGAAGCTGGTGGCCATGAAGGCATTTGGTGGGGCCACGGTCGACCGGTCCACCGTGGACGATCTGGTCAAGACCAACGCTCATGTGGATGAACCCCCCGAAGGCAAAGCGGGAAACAGCGCGCGGGAGGGCGCGGTTCCCGTCACCAGCCGTGTAGGCGAGCCCCCTGCGGAGAGCGACACTCTGGTGCAGGAGTTCTCCCGGGAGATCCCCGTCGTCCGGATCGTGGGCTATCCGGAGGAGGTCGCCCACTCCATGCCGGAGCAAGCGGCGCCGGTGGTGGTTCTGGGGCCATCCGCCGCTCTGGTCATGGACACGGTGGAGGCCCTGGTGGGGAAACGCGAACATGCCCCCCGCATCCCCGAAGGCGACCGCTGGGCATATCTGGTGCACGTGGAAGGGAAAGCCCGTTGGGTTATCGTCGGCTCCGTGTCCTGGACCCCCGGCGACGATCTCAGCAAGGCCGCTGAGGCCAGTTACCCGCCAACATACCTGGTTGTGCTCGACAGCATGAGCCCCAAGATCACCGAGGCGCGCAAGCTGGTGGCCACGCTTCCCCAGGGGAGAGCTGCTGCCGTGGTGGTCATGGTGAGCGTGGGGGAGGATGGTCTCCAGGCGGCAAAGGAGACGTTGTCCCGGAGTCTCAGGAGGTTGTTCAGAGTGCCCGAGGACATCCCGCTGCTGGTGAGCGGCGGAGTCGGGACTGCGGAAAGCAGGAAGTGGCTCAGGCTCGCCCGGGGATGAGCGTCCGCCGAACGTTGTTCACGGGGGGAACCGTGATCAGCGAGTCCGGCGCGACGAGGGAGGATCTCCTGGTGGAGGATGGCGCCGTCGTGGGTCGCGGCCAGGTGGTGTCACCCGCCGCGGATGTGGTGGATTGCAGTGGACTCCTGATACTGCCGGGCCTTGTCGATCCACATGTTCACTTCTGCCTCGAGGCGAACGGACTGGCGACCGCCGATGACGTGGCGACCGGTTCCCGATCTGCGGTAGTGGGAGGAGTCACCACTGTGGCCGACTTCACTGAGCCCGCTGGCGACTCCGTGCGTCGAACCGTGATGGCGCACCGCCGCACCTGGCAGCCCGCCGCGTGCGATTGGGCGGCGCACGTCGTGGTCGCCGCGTGCGACGGCGCCGGGGCGAGCGAGATTTCGGAACTGGCAGCGGCCGGCGAGCTGCGGTCGGTAAAAGTGTTCACGGCCTATCGTCGCCGGGGGCTCTTTTCTGATGATGAGGCGCTATTCCGCGTCCTAGAAGCATCCGCCGGCGGGGAGTTCGTCACCTTGGTTCATGCCGAAAACGAGGGAATCATCGCCGTGCTGGAGGGTCGCTTCCGCGGGGGATGCGCAGGCGCCATTGCCGTGGCGCGATCCAGACCTCCGGAAGCCGAGGAAGAGGCGGTGAACCGCGTGCTCGTTTTCGCGGCCTCCTGCCAGGGCCGGGTGCACCTGGTCCATCTCTCGTGCGAGGGTTCGGTGCGACGCCTCGCTGAGGGTCGCGCAGCGGGAATCTGGGCGAGCGGGGAAACGTGTCCGCACTACCTGGTTCTCACGGAGGATCTGCTGGCAGGTTCTGACGGGCACCGGTACGCCACCGCTCCTCCGCTCCGGACTGCCGCGCACGCCGCGGCGCTCTGGACGGCTTTGGCCCGGCGCGCCGTGCAGGTGATTGCCACCGATAGCTGCGGGTTCTCCGCCACGGCCAAGGACCAGTGGGCGGGCGACTTCACCCGAATTCCGGGGGGAGTGCCCGGCGTCGAGGTGAGTCTCCGTGTGATGATGGGGGAAGGCGTCCAGCGGGGACGGATCGGTATGCCCGATCTGGTGCGGCTGATGTCAGGCAATCCTGCCCGGCTGTTGGGGGCCTATCCCCGCAAGGGCTGTCTCGATGTCGGCAGCGACGCGGACATCATCGTTCTTGACCCGGAAGGCCGTGCGCCCGTAGATACGCACGCGCTCACGTCCCGGGCCGGATGGAGCCCCTATCAAGGGCTGATGACCATTCCGCCGCCGGAGCGAGTGTACCTCCGCGGCACACAGGTTGCGGCCCGAGGGAGGTATGTTGGTGAGGGTGTCTCCGGGCGTCCAATCGAGAGGGGACGTCCGATCTATCCTCTGTGATGGCGGGCATGGCGTAGCCGTGCCACGCCGGAAGGGAGCCGTGATGCTGCGATTGGTGCTGACCGCTGTCATGCTTCTGTCTGTTGGGATCTCATCCGCCGATGTCAACACTGGGGATCTGCGGTCGGATCCCGTCATGGGCACCACGGTGCTCCTTCGTGCCGGGACGTTTGAGCCTACCCGGTTGCCCGTGACCGTACCGGATGGATGGCGGGGCACGCGGGCACCCGACTACGACTACTACCTGATCATGCTGCAACCGCCGGCAACCCGCACAGGACGGGAGGCACTCCGCGGCTGCGGCGCAGAGCTGGTGGAGTACATTCCCTACAATACCTACCTGGTGCGCCTCCCCGACCACTCGCTACCCGTGGTCCAGTCGCATCCGCTGGTGGCGTGGTCCACGCTGTGGCACCCGTGGTTCAAGACACAGCCATGCCTTCACGACCGTGTCGGCTCGGTGGAAGTGAATGTTGCGCTCCACCCCCGGGAGAGCGCTCTGGGGCCAATGAGAAGCCTCGAAAGCGCCGGCCTGCAGCCGGTGGGCATGCTCATGGGACCGGAGCAATGGGTCGTGCGGGTCTCACTGCCCGTATCCATGCTTGCCACAGTGGCCGGATGGCGGGAAGTGCAGTGGATTGAGGAGCACCTTCCCCTCCACGTACTCAACCAGAACGCGCAGTGGGTAACCCAGAGCTTCGTCGGTGGCTCCCGGCCGGTCTGGGATGCCGGACTCACGGGAGACGACCAAATCATCGAGGTCAACGATTCCGGAGTGAGAACCACCCACTACGCGTTCGTGGATGCCGCCGTTCCCATCACCGATTTCGGCGCATTTCCCACGCACCGTAAGATACTCGCCTACCTTGACGGCACACCCGCGGGAACGGGGCTCTTCGGCGACGAGTACGATCCCTATCCGCCATACGGTCATGGCACGCACGTCGCCTGCAGCATGGCCGGGGATGACGGAGACTGGACTGTCAAGGATGGCATGGCCAAGACCGCCAAGCTGGTGGTGACGGACATCGGGGTCGCCGGCGGGCTGAACTCCAGCATGCCCTACACGATGTTCTCCACGGCGAATGGCTATGGCGCCACGATCCACAATTGCAGCTGGGGGCAGGACACCGAGGGCGACTACAACACCTATGACAGCAGTTGCGACTCGTACATGTGGTGGGAACCCTACGAGCTCGCGTGCATTGCCGCGGGCAATAATCCGCCGAACTACTACACCGGATCGCCGGCCAACGCCAAATCGATCCTCTGCGTGGGAGCAAGCAAGAACAGCAGCAACGGCAACCAGTTCGCGTACTGGACCGCGCGGGGGCCCACCACCGATGGCCGCTACGCCCCAACTCTCCTTACTCCCGGCGAATCCGTCAACTCGGCCAGCAATAACTCCGACGGTGGCTACGCGTCATCCGACGGAACGAGCATGGCATCACCCATCGCGTCGGGCTGCGCCGCACTGGTGCGCTCCTACTTCATGAAGGGGTACTACCCCGGCGGCAGCGTCAGCCCCGCCCACAGTTTCACGCCTCTCAACTCCCTCATCAAGGGCACCATGGTCGCCGCCACGCGGGATCCCGTGGGGCTGCAGCCACCGAGCAACCGCTCCGGATGGGGATTCGTCGTGCTCGACGACGCACTGTTCTTCGGCGCCCGATCGCGCACCATGTGGGTCTATCAGGACACGGCGGGAATCGCCGAGGGTGAATCGGACAGCTGGGAGATCACCGCCGAGGCCGGGGGTGAGCTGAAGATCGTGCTCTGCTGGTCCGACAAGCCCGGCTCCCTTGCCGGGAGCGGCCCCAAGATCAAGAACGATCTGGACCTCGAGGTTCAGGCCCCGGGCGGGGCGACCTACCTCGGTAACGTGTTCTCCGGGGGCGGGAGCGCGACCGGCGGCACCGCGGACCGCCTGAACACCACCGAGGTGGTCTGGCTCCGTACGCCCGTGGCGGGCGAGTACACAATAACCGTCACCTACTACGCCAGTGTGCAGGACGACCCCCAGAGGTTTGCGCTGGTGGCGGTGGGTGAGGGCGTTGCCGCCTCGGGGGCCGATACCGAGGCTCCCACCGCACCATCGGGGGCGCAGCTCGCCGGCGACGGCATGCTCTCCTGGTCCCCGTCCACCGACAATGTCGGCGTGACCGGGTACCGCGTGTACCGCGCCACCCAGGCTCACTTCGACGTGGGCAGCGGCCTGGCCCCGTTCGGGACCACCACCGGGACGTCGTACTCCGTGGCCGGCAGCCTCGGTGACCCTGCGGTCAACTACTATTTCCGGATCACCGCCCACGATGCGGCTCTCAACGAGTCCGATCCCTCGAACACCGTCGGCGAGCACGACTACCAGCTGGACGACGGCACCTAGTCCCCACACGTGCTGGAGCGAGGGGGTGGAAACCGGTCGCCCCCTCGCCCCGATAGACCAGGCGGCTATTCGAAAGGATACATCATGGCGTCTGACGCGATGGACAAGATCGCATCTCTCTGCAAGCGTCGGGGTTTTGTCTTCCAGTCGAGCGAAATCTACGGCGGCATCAACGCCTGCTGGGACTATGGCCCTGCAGGGGTTGAGCTCAAGCGGAACGTGAAGGATCTCTGGTGGCGCGCTCTCACCCAGCTCCGGGACGACATCGAAGGACTGGACAGCGCGATTCTCATGCATCCCAAGGTGTGGCATGCATCCGGGCACGTCGAGAGCTTCACGGACCCGATGGTTGACTGCCGGATGTGCAAAGCCCGGTTCCGCGCCGACCAACTGGATGAGGCCGTCTGCCCCACGACGGGCAGACCCGTGTTGCCGCAGTGCGCGCCGCATCTCACCGAACCGAGGGCATTCAACCTGATGTTCAAGACATTCATGGGACCGGTGGAAGAAGCGAGCGCCGTGGTCTATCTCCGCCCTGAGACCGCGCAGGGTATCTACGTCAACTTTCAGAACGTACTGGGGCCGTCCCGGCAGAAAGTCCCATTCGGCATCGCGCAGATTGGCAAGGCCTTCAGGAATGAGATCTCCCCCGGCAACTTCATCTTCCGCTCGCGGGAGTTCGAGCAGATGGAGATGCAGTTTTTCGTGCCGCCTGGCGATGCTTCATCGTGGTTCGACTACTGGAAGGGCCAGCGGATGGAGTGGTACCGCGAAATCGGCATCGATCCCGGGCGGCTCCGATTCCACGAGCACGGCCCCGATGAACTGGCCCACTACGCCAAACAGGCCGTGGACATCGAGTACGAATTCCCCTTCGGCTGGAAGGAACTGGAAGGTATCCACAACCGGAGTGATTTCGACCTGCGGAGGCATATCGAACACTCGGGGAAGGACCTCTCCTACTTCGATCAGGAGTCGAATCAGCACTTCGTCCCCCACATTATCGAGACATCCGCGGGCGCCGATCGCACCGTGCTGACCCTCTTGGTGGAGGCCTACGCCGAGGAGGAGGAGAGGACGGTGCTGCGCTTCCACCCGAAGGTAGCGCCGGTGAAGGTAGCAGTCTTTCCCCTGGTCAAGCGGGACGGCATGCCGGAGCGCGCGCGGGCCATCACCACTGACCTGCGACGGCGTTTCCGTGTGTTCTACGACGAGAAGGGCGCCGTCGGCCGGCGCTACCGCCGTCAGGATGAGATTGGCACACCGTTCTGTGTGACCGTGGATTCCCAGACGCTGATCGACGACACGGTCACCGTCAGGGAACGCGACTCTATGGCCCAGACCCGAGTCTCCTCGGAGGGTCTCGTCGCCTACTTCCGGGATCGTCTCGCGTGACGACGGGCTGGCGGTGGGGGTGGGATTCGAACCCACGGGCCCGCAGGCCAACGGTTTTCAAGACCGCCTCCTTCAACCGCTCGGACACCCCACCCGACGAGGCACACCAACTAGGGGCGCAGAGGGCGGCGGTGCAAGTGTGCCACTGATCCGTGGCGACATTGGCGCCTGACGTCCTCCAGGGCCGAGGCGCGCTGCCCGCGGGCCGTGACACGCGCGTCGTGGTGCTCTCGGGAGCGGGCATCAGCGCAGAGTCAGGCCTCCCCACCTTCCGTGGCGACGGCGGTCTCTGGGAGGGGATGAGGCCCGAGGAGGTGGCGACACCCGAGGCCTTTCGCCGGGATCCCGCGCTGGTCTGGCGATTCTATGAGGCCCGCCGCCGCGCCCTCGACGCGGCAGTGCCCAACGCGGCGCACCGCGCGTTGGTCGATCTGGAGCGCGCGCTGACCCCCGGGTCGTTTGCGCTGATCACGCAGAATGTCGATGACCTGCACCAACGGGCAGGAAGTCAAACGGTGTTTCCGATGCACGGGGAGCTGCGCAAGGTGCGCTGCACGGCCTGCGGCGCCTTCGAAGAGCGCCGCGAAGAGCTGCCCGCCCTCCCCACCTGCGACTGCGGGGCTGTGCTCCGGCCCCACGTCGTCTGGTTCGGAGAAACACCCCTCTTTCTCGACCGGATCACGCCCCTTCTCCGGCGCGCGCAGGTGTTCCTGGTGGTGGGCACCAGCGGGCATGTCTACCCGGCAGCCGGCTTCATCTTCGAGGCCCGCGCGGCAGGTGCGTGGACCGTCGGCGTCAATGTCGAGGAAGCCGAGGCCGACTGGGCGTATGACGCGTTTCACCTTGGGAAAGCGGGAAGCGTCCTTCCCGAGCTCGTACGCGGCTGGCTGAAGGCACTGCTGGTCATCGAGATGCAGGAGGCTCTCCGTCCCCACGACGGCGTCACTCGGGGTGAGGCGACGCCAGGAGGTGCGTCATGATTCCCATGCTGATCCTGCTGGCGGGGTGCGTCGCCTCGATGCCGGATACCCTGGAACATCGGCTGGCAACCCACGTCCACGTGCTGGCCTCGGATTCAATGGAAG
>JALOPK010000331.1 GCA_025453925.1 Candidatus Eiseniibacteriota bacterium
CCTCGGCGTGCATCTTCTGCCAGGCCGCTGACCGGAATCTGGAGTATGTGCTGTCGGTCGGAGAGCATGTGGTCGTCATGCTCAACAGGTATCCGTACACCACCGGTCATCTCATGGTCTCGCCGACGAGGCACGTGGCGGATCTCGAGTCGATGCGCGACGACGAGATGTGGCACCTCATCGCCACACTGCGCGCCTGCGAGGCGGTGCTCAAGCGCGAGTACCGGCCCCACGGGCTCAATGTCGGGCTCAACCTCGGAAGCTGTGCCGGCGCCGGGATCGTGGGGCATCTGCATGTCCATCTCGTGCCCCGATGGCTCGGGGACACCAACTTCATGCCGGTGACGGGCGACGTTCGGGTCATTCCTGAGTCACTGGACCGCACCTTCGAACGGCTGAAGCCCCACTTCGAGGAGGCGTGATGCCGGCTCGGCGCCGCAACGCCGGGCAACGGAGGGGCCGGAGGTCGAGCCAGCCGGGCCGCCGTTCATACCTCTGGTCAGTCTTCCTCAGCGCCGTCCTCGGGCTGTTTCTGCTCTCCATCGCCTGGCAGTTCAGACCTCTTCCCCGGGATGCGGTCCCGCCGCCCCCGACGCCGGTGAAGGTCCTGGTGCTCAACGGATGCGGCAAGACCGGGCTCGCCGCTGTGTTCAGCGAGAAACTCCTCCGGGTCGCCAACCGCACGGTGGACGTGGTCACCACCAAGAACGCCCCCGTCATGGACTTCCCGCGGACCATCGTGGTCAGCCATGGGGACAGCCTCTCCGCCGCCCGCCATGTCGGGCTGCTCATCGGGTGCGACAGCACGATCGTAGAATCATCGCTGGTCGCCGGCATCCAGGTCAGCGTCATCCTCGGCTACGATTTCGACCGGCTCTTCCCCGGCCACGGCCGCTGGTGGGAGACCCCGTAGCTGACCCAACGGAAAACGGGAGGGCGGAGAAGCGCCCGCCTCCGGCGCCGCGACGTGTCGGGCCCCGGGCGAACCCTCAGCCCGCGGGGGGGATCTCGATCACACTGGCGACCAAGAAGGTGAGATCATCACTGGGCAACTCGTCCGCGACGGTGTGGGAGCGGACCTCCTCCAAAACCGTGCTCAGAACGTCCCGAGCGGTTCGGCCTGCAGCCGCCCGAAGCGCGTGCTCCAGGCGTTCCACGCCGAATTCCTCCTCCGTGGAGCTCATGGACTCGGTGAGACCGTCGGAGTACAGGGCGAGCAGGTCGCCACCCCGCAGCTCGACACTACCGACGGTGTAGGCTGCCTCCGGGAACATCCCCAGGAGCAGGCCGCAGGCGCCAAGCCGCAACGTGCCGTCGCCACGGATGATGAGCGGCTCGTCATGGCCTGCATTGACATAGTCAAGCCTGAAGGTCCGGGTATCAATCATTCCGATGAACAGCGTGATGAACATCTCGGCCGGGGAGTTGCGGCACACTAGAGTGTTGAGCCGCGTCACGATGGTGTCCAGTCGAAGGTTCTGGCTCAGCAGCACGTGGAGGGCTGACTGGAGGTTGCTCATGAGCATGGCGGCGGCCACGCCCTTGCCGCTTACATCCGCCACGACCAGCACCAGCCTTCCCGGCTCGACCATGAGCGCATCGTAGTAGTCACCGGCCACCTCGCGGGCCGGCCTGCTGATTGCCGCCAGCTCGAGCCCGTTCACCTGAGGCAGGGCGCCCGGCAGGAGGTTCACCTGGATCTCCCGGGCGATCTGCAACTCCCGATCGAGGCGTTCCTTCTCCGCCACCTGGCTGACAAGGTCCTTCAGGTCCCGGGCGAGTTGGTTGAAACTGGCGGCAAGTCGGCCCATCTCGCCCCGGGCGTGGGTCTCGATCCGCGCGTCAAGGTCACCCTGCCGAAGCCGTTCGGCCCCTCGCTTCAACGCGAGCATTGATGTCGCGATGGTGCCGTTCAGCGAGAAACCTATCACGGTGGTGAACACGGCGGCGATCACGATGAGCCCGGCGAGCACGCCCACTACGACGACTACCACCACGTTGATGCCCTGGGTGGTGAACAAGCTGGCCGCCAGTCCGGCGAGGCTCGTCCGCACAACCACGACACCGCGCATGCGTCCCACATCCGAGGTGTCCCGCGTCGCCTGCAGTTCGCAGATCCCGTGTCTGAGCTGCCGTGAGAACAGGCCCTGGCCTTGGCCCAATGGGCGCGTCGAGATCGGCGCCACGGAATCGCGCCTCTCATCATGGGTCAGGCGTACATCCGAACCCTCGGGCGCCATGGTCATGGTAGCGGTCGGACTGATGATCAGATCGGCCCCCACAATCCTCTTGTAGCCTTCCACCACGTCCTCATCCAGGGGTCGTGCCAGCACGCGGACGATGCCCGGACGCTGGAGCGGGCGCGCGGCGAAGAAGGCGGCCCGGCCGCCGTTGACCGCGATGATGGCAGTTCCTTGTGATGAGATAGAGAGCATCTCAGGGCCGAACACGAGGGTGTCGGGTAGGGCCCACGATCCCCGCTGTGCCAGGCGTATCCAGGTGTCGGGCTTGACCGCCATCATACTCACGCCAGGCCCGACGATCTCCAGCGGTCCCAGCTCGCGCGGGAGCAGGGAATCGGCCAGAACGGCGATCTCCGCGGGGACGATGACGCTGTCGGCCTCAGTCGTTCTGGTCGTGTCGATCCGGGCGTGCGCGTAGAACCCTGCGGCCAGATTCTCGAGGAGCGCGGAGGGGCACAATCGCGTCTCATCCATGCGTGCTGCCAGGGCCTCGAGATCATGGCTGACCAAGTTGCTGGCGACTCTGGCCCGCAATGTCCCGATCCCGGCGAATACCGCCACGCCCACCAGGACCACAACGAGAAGGCCCGGCACCACCGTGCTGAGAAAGTACGTGAGCACGAGTCGCATTCTGATGGAGAGCCCCAGCATCAGGTACTTGAAGCCCCGGAGCACGAGCCGCAGCGGCAGCGTCAGCCAGAACAGGAGCAGGAGACTCTGAAGGCTGCCGATGAGGCCCGCCGTGTCCTGGCCGCCAATCATCGTCCTGTCGCCCTCCCCGATGTGTATCCCGGCGGAGAACAGGAAGGCCATGGGCGCCAGCATGACCAGCATGACGGCCTGCAACTTGCCCGCGCGGGTGGAAGGAAGTTCCCTCAGCCACCCGGCAGGGATGCCCCAGAGTGCCACCACGGCGAGGCAGAGGGTCACCGCGGTGGAGCTGGCGTTCACCACCAACAAGACGTACGCCAGCAGGGCCGGCGGCACCGCGCGCCAGGCGGCGGCGACCCAGCCGCCCGCGCCCAGACGGGCAATGGCTACCGCCGACCATGCGAGGGCGACTCCTTTGAGGCCTAATGCGGCTCCCTGTCGAATCAAACCCGCCCGTTCTCCCCGCACACCCCCGATTGCTTCGGTGGCCAACACGGCGACAAGGAAGACCAGGGGGCCCGCGATGAACCGCCAGGCCTCGATTCTCGGGGTGCGGCGATGAACCACCGAGGTGACCAGCGCCAGGGTGAGGCCCATGACCGCCAGCTCGAGCCGGAGCGGCCGGGAGGCAAGATAGGTGAGGACGACGAACAGGCCCGCGATGCCGACGAGTGCCCAGGTGCGGATTCGCTGGGAGATTGATCGGGCCGGTGTCATGGATCGGCGCCTTGTGACGGCGAAATGCGCACGGGCCGCGCACCGCCCGGGTTATCCCGATCGCGATGCACGGCCCGATTTACCCTCGCGATAGACCTATTGCACCAGCCCGAGCCAGTCTCTCAGGAGAAAAGTGAATCGGCCGATCGCCAAGGACATACGTGCCATGACGGTGAATCCGAACGAGGCGCCGAATCCCACCATGATGAACACGATGCCGACATAGGAGGTGCCCTTGAGCCAGCCTTTATGCTCTTTGGAGAAGAAGAAGTAGCTGATGGTGCACAGCACGCCGATGAGCACCAAGACGGCGACGACTGCGTTGCCCGTGCTCGCGAAACTGCTGCGCGTGAGCACTGTGGCGCCGACCTGGGGGAGGATCGTCCCCTGGAAGTATGCCGGTACTTCCAAGCCCACGTAGTAGCCCATGAAGAGCCCGATGGGGATACGCACCAGCCACGAGACCTTGGGGATGAACCTCGTGAAGTACAGGCAGCCCGTCATCCCGAAGAGGATGAGGATGAAGTTCGCTTCCTGGAATGGATCGAACAGCTTCCACGAGAGGCCTTGGGTTCCCGCGATT
>JALOPK010000050.1 GCA_025453925.1 Candidatus Eiseniibacteriota bacterium
CCCATGGGGCAGCATGTACCGCTGCGCGCCCTCGCGAGCCTCTCCTACGACGACGCACCGGTCGAGATTGCGAGGGAGGGGATGAGTACGATGTCAGAGTGCAGTTGAAGGAAGACGCCCGGGAGGACCACCTCGACATCGGAAACATCCTGATCATGACGCCCATGGGGCAGCATGTACCGCTGCGCGCCCTCGCGAGCCTCTCCTACGACGACGCTCCGGTCGAGATTGCGAGGGAGGATCAGGAGCGCAAGGTCACGGTCGCGATCGACGTTTCGGGACGCGACCTGCGGACGACGACGAAAGACGTCCAGAGGTCGCTCGCACGCATCGCCGTTCCGAACGACTTCCGTCTGGAGATCGGCGGTTCCGCGAAAGAGATGATGGAGTCGTTCTTGTACCTTGGCATCGCGTTCATCGTAGCCATGGCACTGGTGTACATGGTCATGGCATCCCAATTCGAGTCGTTCGTCGATCCGTTCATCATCATGTTCACCATCCCGCTCTCCATCATCGGCGTCGCCCTGGGTCTCACGCTCACCGGCACGACGCTGAGCGTGATGGCACTCATCGGCATCATCATGCTCATTGGCATTATCGTGAACAACGGCATTGTCCTGGTCGACTACGCGAACCAGCTTCGCGCAAAGGGCCATGATCTGCTGGAGGCCGTCACGCTGGCAGGTGAGGCGCGAATGCGCCCGGTGCTGATGACCGCCCTGACGACGATGCTCGCCATGGTGCCGCTGGCCTTCGGAATGGGCGAGAGCGGGGAGAACTGGGCTCCCATGGCCCGCGCCATGGTGGGCGGGCTCGCGGTGGGCACCGCCCTCACGCTGGTGGTGGTTCCCGTGATCCAGGTTGGGCTGGAGAGCGGTGTCCAGAAGAGGAAGGAGCGCCGCCAGGCCCGGCGGGCGGCGAGGGTCACCCAGTCGGCAGTCGGCAGCGGGCAATAGCCAGTCAGACGCCGCGCGGGAAGGACGACGTCCCACGCGCGAAACCCGAAGGGAGAAGAAGGATCTGGAAGCAGCTCCCACCCGGAAAGGACCGAATCGGTGGATGGCATTCGTCGCGACTCAAGGCGGTCGCGCCGAGAGATGATGACCTCGAATGAACGAAGAGAGGAGAACTCCATGAAGCGCAGCGCACACGCCACATGGCACGGTGGTTTGAAGGAAGGCAACGGGAGCTTCGGCGTCGCCAGCGGCGCCATCAAGGACCAGAGGTACCGCTTCCGGACTCGCTTCGAGGACGCGCCGGGCACCAACCCCGAGGAGCTGATCGCGGCAGCCCACGCAAGCTGCTTCAGCATGGCGCTCAGCGCGCAACTCGGCGAGCGCGGCATCACCCCCGAGGCCATCGAGACGACGAGCACGATCACCTTCGAGAACCTGACATTGACCAAGAGCGTGCTCACCACGACCGTCAAAGCCCGCGGCGTGGACAAGGCCACGGTCGAGGCCGCGGCAGCAGCAGCCAAGGTCGGGTGCCCCGTATCGAAGGTACTGAAGCTCGAGATCGAACTCGCGTTGACCGTCGCGGAATAGCCACGGCGCGCACCACCTTCCGAAAGGGTGGGACCATCGCAATGTGAAGTCGGGCGACAATCGCCAGCATGGAGGCGTCCGAATGGTCACGCAGCTGCGCACGAATGAACGCCTCCGGGTCCAGGGCTTGGCTCCTGCCGAGCGGAATCGCTGCGCCGCCGGAGCAGACGATGTGCCTCGTACCCGCGCAAACTCGCCTACCTGCCGCAAGAAGGAGGAGACGAACAGATTCGGGGGAAGCACCGCTTGACGGTAGGGAAGCAACTGATCTTCTTCAACCCGTTCAGTTCCGAAGGACGCGTTTGCCCCGGGTTCATGATGGACATGATCGGATCTCGCCTTTTCCCTTCCCCCCGTTGCGGCGGTCTCGGGCGTTCGCCACGACATCAGGCAGCTCTCGCGACATACCTTGTCAGGTCCGCGCCCCATCGACCAACTATTCTAACTTTAGAATAGTTGGTTTCGCTTCCGCATGAGACGCCATTGCACGGGATTCTACGCGCGTCCGCTGGTTCTGTCGTCCCGCACCATCGTCGCACGTCCTTCAGTTATCCAGGCGCCACGGCCGGTCATGGGATTGCGGCCGAGGGCCTGCTCGGGTGTTGCACCACATCAAGGGTTCCTTCCGAAGCGGACCCGCATGGAGCAGCTGATGGTTCTCAACCACCCCCGACTTCTCCTCATGATACTTCTGGCCGTGCCGTGGGGCCTCTGCTGTACCAAGGATGCCACGCCGCCAGACACCGAGGAACGGCCGATCTATGTCACGATCTTCTCCCACAACGAGGAGCCCTGGGGCTCCTGGGTCGGCACGCGTGACCGGTATGCGGCCTACCGGGAGAACCTCGTTGAGAGGGTAGGGATCATCCGGGAATACGGCGCCGCGCTGGACTGGCAGTCCGATCTAACAGTCCTCCAGGCAATGATCCGGGAGGAAGACGACTCACTCTGTGCGCTCACCGAGGGCAAGAACATCCTCAGATACATGCGCGACCTCGGCGTGAGCATCGACCCCCACAGCCACCTGACACAGTGCAGCTATGCCGATATTGCCTATTGGATCGGACAGCTTGGAGTGGCATCCTCGGGCGTGATCGGAGGCCTCCCATGCTTGGAGTGCGGCACGACCTACCTGGGGTTTCTGGACCGGATGGATTGGAGGGCCGAGATCGACCTGGGTGCCGACGGCTTGATACGTGGACAGGTCGTTCCCGAAGCCGTGTGGAGGCCGACAATACTCTCCGTACCGGCGATGCCTGGGCACTGGTTTGACGAACTCTCCTCGGGTGTCTGGAAGCCGGGGAACGGGGACGAATTCCTCACCCATCACCCCGAGGAGGAGATCGTCTATGTCGGACAGGGCTACCCGCACGATGTCACCAATCTGGGGCCGACCCAGGCCAGCGGGGCGGTCATCTACGGGGAGGACGCGGCTTACATCAAGGAGCTTGCGCAGAAGATCGAGCAGGGCGAAATCGCGGGCGACGGAATGCTCACGGCATCGATCCACATTCGCGACTGCGAAACGGTGCGCGACAATGCTTCCCTGGTGAATGTGAACGGCGCACTGCGCGACATGCTTGAGATCCTGAAACCGATGGCGGAAAACGGCGACATCGTGTTCGTCACTTATCCGCGGGTGGTGCAGATCTGGCAGGACGAGTATGCGGCGCAGCCCTCCCGAGTGGACTTCAGCAGCTTCAGCATGTACGAGGCGGTGAAGGTACAGGCAATGGCGCACTGCGGGGCGGGATTGGGAGGCGCGGACCGTGACCTGAACGCGCCGGGCAGCCGGTGACGGCAGTGGCCGAGATGTTCCTTAGCGCCGGCAATCGATGGGGCTGCCGGTGCCGGGAACGCATGCGCAGCATCGCGGCGTGTGCGGCATTGATGGTGAGTACGGTCCACGGCCAAGGATCGGTGATGCTGGTTGGAGGCGGTTCCGAGAGTTACGGAGGATGGTCCGACGCGCCCTATGCCTGGTTCGTCGGGCAGGCAGACTCAGGGATCATCATCAATGTTGACGTGGCGGCCGCCAGCGACTGGTATCCACCCTACTTCATCTCGTTTGGGGCGGACCCGACCAGCCACGCGCTGCAGATCCCGACCAGGAGCGCCGCCAACAACCAGGCCATCTACGATGATCTCGTGAGCGCCAGGGGTATCTTTCTGGAGGGCGGCGACCAGTGGAACTACGTTGCCACATGGAAGGGAACCCTTGTCGAAGACGCCCTCCATCAGGTATTCGCCGCGGGCGGCGCCATCGGCGGCACCAGTGCGGGATGCGCGGTGCTCGGTGAGGTCGTCTTCGACGCAGAGCATGGCACCGCATACCCACAGGAAGTCGCCTACGACCCGTATGCGTGGTCCGTCACGTTCACGGACGATTTCCTCACGGTTCTTCCCGGCGTGATCACCGATTCCCATTTTCACACGCGGGGAAGACTGGGCAGGCTTGTGCCCTTCGTCGCCAGACGGATCCAGGACTTCGGCGACGCGGGGCTCGTGGGGATCGGCGTCGAAGAGAACACCGCCTTCTGCATTGACGCCAGTCGCGTCGGCATCGTCTACGGTGACTGTGTGGCGATCATCGCGCCAACGGAGCACTCCGTGGTCGCCTGTGAGCCGGCTACCCCCGTCACGTTCACGGCAATCCATTTCGACCAGTTGCTGCAGGGCGACGAATACGACCTGCTGACCCTCCGACTGGTGAATTCCGGCGGCTTCCTCCTTCCGGTCACCGGGGCGGCGCCTCCCGACCCCATCTACAGCGACGTTATCCTCGACGGGTCGTCTGAACTCACCGGCAATCTGGGGGAGATTCGCATCACGGGAATGACGTACGATCCTGACGCGTGGTGGTCAGGAGAGCTGGGAATCGTGCCCGGCCAAGGGGTCGTTCCTCGCTCGGTGATCATACCGAGGCTCTGGAGCGACATCGATCTCCTTGGCAACCGCTGGGTCGGGGGATTGTACGGCATCGCCGTCAACCCATTCTTCACGGCGTGGTATCTCGACGACGGGTGCCGCACCCACATCATGGAGCCGGGCATGGCGGTGGCGGGGAGTCTGACCTACGTCGTGAACACAAGGTCAGCCAGCCACTGTGGCGTCAATACCTCCAACATACCGGGGATACTCGGCGCGAGTCTTCACTTCCTTGGCCCCGGCGATTCCCTGGATTTGCTCTCTCCCCAGGCCGTCGACGACCTTGCCGTCAGCGAACTTGCACCGGGGTCTCTTGTGCTTTCCTGGTCGGCCCCAGGCGACAACATGACCGTCACAGGGTTTCTGGTGTACCGCCACACGCTGCCGTACTTCCTACCCACCCCGACCCTAGTAGTGGCCACGACGACCGCCCAATTTTGGGTGGACGCCGGCGGCGTGGGGGATCCATCGGCCCATCCCTGTTACCGCGTCACTGCCGTGGATGCTTTCGGCAACGAGTCGGCACCATCGAATCCTGTTGGCGCGATGTCGTTCCCCTGCACCACGCAGGGCCAAGCCCCGCGCCGCGACATGGCGACCACACGGTGAGTGGAGCGTGGTGTCGGAAGGAAGCTGCCATTCCGGCGAGCCGGTCAGTCGCCTCGCGATCGCGGCGCGTGAAACAAACCGCATGGTTGATCGGTCATCCAGGCCGGAGCGCATGACGGGCGGTGCGGGGCCTAGTATTCGGCTCGCGCCTGCGCGCGGGATGCGCTCGCTCGCGCTTCCCGCACTGGCGCTGCGGGGGGGCGGTCGCTTTGGACGCCGCTCCCGTGGAAGAGGCGGCAAGCAACGTCGAGGACGGCGGTCTGGCACGACCCAGCCTGAGGAGCCATCGACAGAAATGTCGAGGCGCACCCTGGGCGATCGGAAGATTCGCATGCCGAATCTCCATGTGTGCCATACTACTGCCCCCTTCCTGAGCGCGCTGCGAAAATCCGGCACGGGCATTGCATAGAAGGTGTGTGCACTCGACGCGCGGAGTTGCACGAAGTACGGCAGACGCGAAGTTGTAGTGAACAAGGAGGTCGCAATGCGACGGACAACCGTTCTTCTTCTCGTACTGGGGATGGTGGCCTTGCTGGCCGCCACGTCAGATGCTCGAGGCCGTGGCGCGGGGCGCGGGCCGGCCATGTGTGGCATGGGACCGTGTGCGGCGATGGGACCGATGTGGGCCGACTCCTCCGGCATGAGCAAGGAGCTGATGGAGAAGATCGCCAAGGAACGCCAGACGCTGATGATGGAGACCCTGAGCATTCGCACACAGCTCTTCGAGAAGACCGAGCGTTTTCAGCTTATGATGGGTGATTCCAAGGCCAAGGACGATGACATCCTCAAGCTGCAGCAGGAAGTCCACAGCCTGAAGGGTCAGTTGGCTCAGAAGCATCTTCAACACATGCTCAGGATTCGTAGGGACCTCCCCGAGGGAACACGCCCTGGGTGCTGTTTCATGGGCGAGGGCTGTAACATGGGTCTGTGCGGGGGCATGGATCGCATGGGCCCCGGCGCCATGGCTGGGCGCCACGGAGGCTGCGGAATGGGCTGCATGCAGGGCAACGGCCGCGGGTGCTCGGCGGGAAGCGGACCCAGGCGGTAATCCTGTCGGCGGGAGCGGGCAGTGCGAAGCGCATGCCCGCCCCGCGGCAACCGAAAGACGATGACCAGACACAACCTGACGTCGCGCCGACTCCGTCCGCGCGGCGCGGTTGTCTATCCCCTGGCGGGTCTGGTCACGCTCATCGTGGTCATCGTAGCCCTCAGCGCGGTGCTCTCGAGGCTGACCGAACGCCACGTCTATGATCTTCTGTCCGCTGAGGGGCGCCATCTGGCGGCGAGCATCAAGGCAAGCACCCTGCACGGGTTGAGCAGGATGCGGACCTCCCAGGATGAACTGGTGCGGCGGCTGAAGGTCCAGGCGGCGTGGCTCGACACCACGCTCACGGGAGATCCACGGCACGATGGGCCGCTCATCGTTGACCTGGGAGAGCGGGAAGATCTCGACGTGGTGGCAGTGTACGATCCGCTGCTCCAGCCGCTTATCTGGGCGGGGGGAGGCCCTCCGCGGGGGGCGGGGCCGGGCCCGCGGTGGGAGGCCGGGCCACCCCGCGGACGACCGCCGGCCATGTGCCCGGATGTATGCGGTTCACTGGTCGGCATCATGGCGAAGTTCTACGCCTCAGGAGATGCCGAACAAGCGTTCGACACCTGGGGGGGACATCATGGATGGAACCGGTCGGGAACACGGCCGGTGGCGTATGCCCGCAGGCGGGCGGGTGGGGGAGTGGTGTTCCTCAGGACCAGCGACGATCTCACGCGGCGCACCCTCGATGTCGACTCGTTCCAGGGCCTTCTCGATAACCTGGCGTTGGCCAGGAAAGTTCGCGGGATCGCGGTCACCGATGCCCGGAGTACGGTGCTGTTCTCCACCGATAGGGAGCAGATCGGTTCGCGCTGGCTCGATCCTCCACCCGAGGCGCAGCTGCTCATGGTGAGTGAGCCCTTTCCATTGGGCGGCGACACTCCCGGGACAATCCGCATCGCGCTCACCACCGATGACGCTCGTCAGGTGCTCGGCACGGCCGGGCGGAATCTATCCGTTCTGACCTTGGCCGCCTCGCTGGTTGGTGTCGCCGGGCTCCTTTCTGTCTTCAGCATCGAACGCCGGCACCACGCGCGCGCGGAGACCCTGCGGGAGGCGCTTCATCAGCACGACCGACTCGCCGACCTGGGGCGCATGACGGCCACCGTCGCGCACGAGATCCGCAACCCGCTGAACGCGTTGGGGCTTACCGCCCAGAGACTGGCCCGGATGTCATCGGTCGATGGTTCCCGGGACGACGTCCAGGAGCTTTCCTCGCTGGTCAGACAGGAAGTCGCGCGGCTCGACCGGACCGTGGATGCCTTCCTGAACCTTGCGAAACCTCCTCCGACTTCCCGCATCGCTTTCGATCTGAATGAACTCGCCCGCGCCGTTGCCGGCCTCTACGCGGCCGAAGCCGAACAGAGCGGGGTCAGGTTGCTTCATGAGCCCTCGCCCGAGCCCCTCGAGATGGACGGTGATCCCGATCGACTCCACCAGGCCCTTTCGAACCTGGTGCGCAACGCCATCGAATCGTCGCCGCGGGCCGGATCGGTCAGAACAACGGCGAGGAAGGAAGGGACTATCGCCGTACTGCGGGTGGAGGACACGGGTCAGGGTTTCTCGGTTGATGCCCTCGAACACGCCACTGCCGCGTTCTTCACGACAAAGACGCAAGGCATGGGGCTCGGCCTCACGCTGGCCGATCGCGTGGCAAAGGACCACGGCGGGGCATTGGCTATGGGGAACACGGAGCGGGGCGGCGCCTGGGTGGAACTGCGTATCCCGTTGCGAGGGGAGCCTCACCGGTGACCGCGGCGAAGACGCGCCTTGCCGTGGTGGAGGATGAGGCGGTCCAGCGTCGCCTGATGACTGAGGCGCTGCGTGAGGCGGGGCACGATGTGACGGGGTTCGAGTCGGCCGAGGCTCTGTTGGCGGTGGGGGAGAGCGCGGCATTCGACGTGGTGCTCACCGACCTGCGCCTCCCGGGCATGAGCGGAGTCGAGCTCCTCCGGCGACTCCGGGAGATCGATCCCGAGCTGCAGGCCCTCGTGATCACGGCGTACGCGACCATCGAGACTGCCGTCGAAGCCATCAAGGCCGGCGCCTACGGCTACCTGAGGAAGCCCATCGATCTCGAGGAATTGCTGGTGCTGGTGCGCCGGGCGGGCGGGAACAGACGCCTGCTCGCGGAGAACCGCGTTCTCAAGGAGCAGTTGAAGGAGCGGTACTCCCTGAAAGGGGTGATCGGCAGCTCATCGCGCATGCAGGAGGTTCTCAGTCTCGTCTATCGGGCCGCCCCCAGCGTCGCTACCGTGCTGATCACCGGCGAGAGCGGCACCGGCAAGGAGTTGATCGCCCGGGCGCTGCACCTTCAGAGCCCGCGGGCCCCCGGGCCATTCGTCACGGTGAATTGCGCCGCTCTGCCTGAGACGCTCCTGGAGGCCGAGCTGTTTGGCCACGAAAAGGGCGCCTTCACCGGAGCGTCCTCGGCGCGGATCGGGCGGTTCGAGGCCGCGGATGGCGGTACGCTCTTTCTGGATGAAGTGGGCGAGATCCCGGTATCGATCCAGGTCAAGCTGCTGAGGTTCCTCCAGGAGCGTACCGTCGAGCGCCTTGGCAGCAACACGCTCCTGCGCCTGGATGCCCGGCTGGTCGCCGCGACCAATCGGGATCTGGGTCTTCTCATGCGCGCGGGCCTATTCCGGGAAGACCTCTACTGGAGGCTCAATGTGGTGACCATCGCGCTTCCACCCCTTCGCGAGCGCAGGGAAGACCTGTCACCTCTGGTCGCGCACTTCCTCTCGCGGCACGCGGAGGCGAACGGGAAGAGCATCGGAGGGTTCAGCCGCGAGTTCTTCACTGCCCTGCACCAGTATGACTTCCCCGGAAACGTGCGGGAATTGGAGAACATCGTCGAGCACGCGGTGGTGATGGCCCGGGGCGGAATCCTGACCGTGGAAGACCTCCCGCCCTACGTCCGTCCGGTCGCGACCCCGGGGATTGAGTCAGAGGGTCGCCTGCGTGATGTGCTGGAGTCCGTGGAGCGGGGCATGATCGAACGGGCGCTGGCGGACACCGGATCAGTGCAGACCAAGGCCGCCCAACGACTAGGGATCAGCGAACGGATGCTGCGCTACAAGATCACGAAATATGGTCTGAAGGAACTCCGCCCCGCGGCGCCTACCGGGGAGGAATCCAGCCGGGCACCGCTGCCGTCATGAGCCTGCTCCAGCCCCTGTTCGCCGCGGGATTGGCCGGACTCGGATGCGGCACGGCGGTAACAGTGCACCCGGTTCCGGCCAGGGCCTCCTGCGCTCGGACGAAGGCGAAGACGCCAAGGGCAATGACCTGCCGGGCCTCCACGAGGAGAGCGGTGCGTCTGAACGCATTGTCGCAAATGGCGAACAACTCCACCTGATCAGCCCTCGCAAGCCGGTCAGGGGTGAGGTTGTGGCCGGCGGCGTCGAAGAAGATCAGCGGGCAGTAGTTGGTGACGAAGCACCGCGCAAAGAACCGCTCAGGCGTGCCGAACGCCGCCCGCGCCCACCCCCAGACCCTCGCACCGCTCACTTCGCTCCGGGTGCATGCGAACCCCATGATGGGCCGCGACGGGATCTCGCCGACCGGATGCCCCACCGGCTCATCGATGTCGAGCCAGCTCCGAACGTGGGCGACCTCACCGAAGGGGACGCCGGTCTGCGCCATGCCCCATGGCCCGGGGTTCATGCCCAGAATGAGTAGTTCCTTGGGTGGCGCGCCATACCGGGTCACGTAGGCACGGAAGCCGGCACGGGCATACTCGAGCGGATTGTAGACGCAGGCAACGGGCCGGCGGAATCTGAGGTCCCCGACCCTGGCGCTCAGATCATCCGCGATCGCCAGGAGCCCGTTGTCCTTCGCCCCGTCTCCGGTGCAAGGGCCCGCGTTGTTCGTCAAGTCAGGGACGACAGGCCTCCGGCGCCACGCATGAACTCCTTTGCCAGAGCCGCGGCCGAAGCGACGGAGAACCCCAGCAGCATGCCGAGCAGAACATTGAGTTTTCGCTGCGGGCCGATGCGTTTCTCCGGGATCAACGCGGGATCGACCAGCGTCATCGTACCGAGCTTGGCGGCAACCTCGATGCGGGACTGATCGTACTTCTCGGCGAGGATGTTCTTCAGGTTGGCCGCGACCTTGGTTTCTTCTTCGAGCGCCTGGACGTCGCGCATGCCCGGGTAGAGCCGGTCTTCTACGGAGCGTATGTCGGACTTGATGGATGCCACGACCTCGCGGAGCTGGACTTCCTTGGCCTGGTACCCTCGGACCGCCACCTGGGTCTCCGCATGATCTCGGAGAAGGGAGACCCGAAGGGGGTTGGCCACCCGCTGCTCCTCCCGGGTACGCTGCGAGAGCTCACCGCGTGAAGCCGCGGCGAGTTCGCTCAGCCGCTGGTGGATGGACGCCATGTCGGTGTTGTCCTGCCATGCCGATGAAGCGGAGAGATCCGCGAACAGCCCGGCGAGATCCTGCAGACCTTCCGAAACGAGGCGGTAGCGTTCACCCCATTCCTGGGCAGTGAGCCGCCGCCTGCCGGGCGGGTTCTGCAGCTCATCCAGCGCCACCCGCATTCGGGCAACGTCGGAACCGGCCCGGTCGAGAAGGCCGCGCTGCTCCTCGCCCGTCGAGGTGCG
The DNA here is from genome assembly GCA_025453925.1 of Candidatus Eiseniibacteriota bacterium. Classification (GTDB taxonomy): domain Bacteria; phylum JAFGKV01; class JAFGKV01; order JAFGKV01; family JAFGKV01; genus JAFGKV01. The sequence continues at coordinate 10,788 of JALOPK010000050.1, forward strand.
CCCCATGCCGGTCAGGTCGATGCTGCTCAGGAACTGGTGGGCGTCAGACACGATGGACGCCCCATCGGGGGAACCGGCCCCGCTCACGGTGGATTGGGCATCGCGGGTGGACGCGACGGTCTCTTCCGGCATACCGGACAGCAACGCGGCCAGTTCGCCCAGCCGCGCCTGGTTCCTCACCAGCTCGCCCCGCGTGGCTTCCAGGTCGGTTTCGAACATCTTGAGCTCCTCAAGAAGGTGCTGGAGCCTGAGCTGCAGCTGGTCAATCCGACCGTGAGCGCGGGCCACCTCCAGAGAATCCTGGACCCGGTTGAAGCTCTGGTCCGCGTGGTCCAGTTGTTGTCTGATGAATGTCTGGGATGTTTCGATTTCGGTGAGGCGCAGGTCCCGGTAGAGTTGCACAAAACGATCGGCAACACGGTTCACGATGATCTTGGCCTTGACCGGACTGTTGTACACGAGACCGATCTCGATCAGCTTGGTGTCTTTCACCGGCACCACCGACACCCGGCTGTGCAGCCCTTGGGGCGTCAGGCGGTCAGGCGGGAAATCCAGACCCAGGTCGCGTACGACGCTCCCCAGCAATTCCTGATTGCCCAGCATGGAGGAGTATGTGTCCACGGTGTATACGGTATTGGTGACGTTATAGTAGCCGCCGGACTTGCTCTCGACGCTGGGCTCGAGCACCAGCAGACGCGCCGACGCGCGGTACTGGTCTTCCAGGAACAGGCTGTAGATGCCTGCGGCGAGCCCGGCGAGAAGCGTTGCGGCACAGACCCAGAACTTGCGCGAAACCAGCGTGTCGATGTACGTCGTGCGAGCGGGACTCAACGGTGGCGACCTCCAGGGTTCTTGTTCATCAAAGGCATTTCCCGTGGAAGGTGAGCCCCGCGCGCCGCACCGTCAACTCCCGTTTGGGTTCAACCTCCGCCCATCTGTGCCGGCTCCGTTGACGGTGCGCGTGATCCGGGCCTTCTTGTCGGCGTTTCCATTCCGTGCGGGATTCCCCGTCCGGATCCCGACGCATCGTACCCTCCGGAGGCCGATCCGGGGTATGGCTCGCTGCACGATGCCCCGGTGGGGGAATGACCATGGGGGGAATCGGTACCGCCGCCGACCTCCCGTGTACCGCCCGGCGATCGTACACCGCGAACAGTTCCACGACCTGCCTTCGTCGCGCCGGTCGTGCTGACTGCCCGTGAAAGAAGGAGAGACCCATGGCATTGGTGTGGACCGAGATCCGACGCGTGTCGTCGAAGGTCCTAGTGGGTGCGAAGACGGTCGGTGAGTTCTTCGTTCTCCTCTACCGCGATTTCGAGGATATGCGCTGCGCCACCAGGGCATCTGCGCTCAGCTACGCCACAGTTCTGGCCATCGTGCCTCTCCTGGCCGTCACCATCTCCTTGTCGCGGAACTTCCTGAGGGATGCCAGTCAGGATCTGATTCCGAAACTGCTGGATCGGGTGCTCTTCTCCGCGATCCCCTTGCTGGACTACGTACCCCCTTCGTCGCTGGGCGACAGCACCGTGACACCTCAGACCGCAGCCGATGCGCTCCCGTCCAGGAGCAACGCCGCGCGAGAGCGGATCATCCGGGACATCACGTCGTTCGTGGAGAACATCAACTACAGCGCGTTGGGTGCCGTGGGGATGCTCGTTTTGCTGTTTGTCGGCGTACGACTCATCGAGGCCGTCGAGAACGCGGTCAATGACGTGTGGGGGGTGACCCGCGGACGAGGGCGTATCCAGCGTCTGGTGTACTACTGGACCGCTCTAACTCTGGGACCCTTGGTGATTCTCCTGAGCCTGGGGTCATCGGCGGCATGGGGAATCGAGAAGCTTGCCGCCTTGCCCGGCCTCAAAGTGATCCCGCAGGCGACCAGCAATCTTGTCGTGCTCTGGCTGCTGTTCGGATTGCTGTACCTGGTACTCCCGCACACCCGCGTCAAGCTGTACGCCGCCCTGGCGGGCGGGATCGTGGGGGGATCACTGTGGAGGACGAATAGCCTCCTCTCCGCCCTGTACTTCCAGAGGGCGGTGGCCTACACCAATATCTACGGGAGCCTCGGCCTCATTCTCGTGGTGCTCGTCGGGATCTACCTCACCTGGCTCATCTTCCTGCTCGGCGTCGTGGTCTCCTATCGGGCCCAGCACATGCGGGAATACCATCAGGAGAAGGCACTGCGGCGCGTCAATCAGGCCGCCCTCGAATTCCTGTCGGTGCACATCATGCTGTTCTCCGTGCGGCGGTTCCTCCAGGGGAGTCGGCCCGCTACCACGGAGATCATGGCCCGCGAGCTCATGGTGCCGGAACGCGTCGTGGGAGAAGTCGTGCGGCGGCTGGCTGCCGTGGGCCTGTTGGTCCCGGTCAGCCAGCCGCAGGCGACTACCGGGTATCAGCCGGCCCAGGATCCCCACGCCGTCCGTGTACTCGACGTGCTGGAGGAGATCCGGTCCGCGGGAGCGGAGTGGCTCGACCCTGCCCCCTCGAGTGAGCGCGAATGGCTGCGGCAGGTGTTCGCGAACATCCGGACCGGGGCCCTGGAGGCCGGCGGGCGGGCAACCCTGGCGGAGGGCGTGAGGGAGTCATCCGACACCGCAGCGCATCCCCCCCTGGCGCCGAACTGATGGCCTGCAGCGGCATGGACGTCACTCTCGTCATCCCGGCCAAGAACGAGAAGGCTACGCTGGTGGACATGCTGCCTCGGGCATTGCCCCTGGTGGACGAAGTCATCGTGGTCGATGCGCACTCATCCGACGGCACCGCCGATGCAGCCAGAGCCCTTGGAGCAAAGGTCATCTTCGACAACGGGCGAGGGAAGGGCGAGGCGGTCCGGATGGGCATTCAGGCCGCCGCGCACCCGTGCATTGTGCTGATGGACGCTGACGGATCCCACGATCCCGCGGACATCCCCCGCCTTGTGAGCGCGTTGGACCAGGGGCTGGATCTCGTGATCGGCTCCCGGATCAGGGGCGGGAGCGACGAATGGTCGGGCAGCTTCGGCCGGTTCATCCGCATGATGGGTTCCCATCTCGTTCTCATCGCGATCAACTACCGGTGGGGCATTCGGATCACCGATTGCCAAAACGGATTCAGGGCGATCCGCGCGGACATCGCCCGGAGCCTCGACCTCGCCGAAAACGGCTTTGCCATCGAACAGGAAATGGTAATGCGCGCGTTGATCAAGCGCTGCACAGTCGGCGAGATCGGATGTCACGAGTATGAACGCAAAGCGGGGTCATCGAAGCTGAATCTGTTTCGCGTGTGGCCCGATATCCTGCGCACGCTGGTCGTTCTGAGTTTCAAGTCCCGAGCCCGGCCATCCTCCTGAGCCCTCGGGATCCCCGTGGCGGCGCGACCGCCGATTCT
>JALOPK010000332.1 GCA_025453925.1 Candidatus Eiseniibacteriota bacterium
GAACGCCGGCGCACGGATTCCCCGCGACAGATACGCGGTGCAAACCGATCCGGCCCAGTTCGCTGCCGGAACGATCGCCGATCTGGAGGAAATCAGCGACAGCCGCGCCCGACCGTCCCCACAACTCGTGCAAAAGGCGCTGCATGCGTCAAGAGGCCCGGCCGGCGGAACTCCCGCGAGTAAAATCGGCGCGGGGGATGCTATCTGGAGGCCATCCCTTTCTTGAGCGCGAGCAGATCGGTCTCAAGCAGCGCCCGTTCTTCTTTGTCCGCGATACGCTCCAGCTGTTCAAAGGCCTTTGTCAGGTGGCTCTGGGCGGAATCGACGTTGCCGTTCAGAGCCTCGGCGTGGGCGAGTGCTTCGTGGGCGTAACCTAGGTAGAACGGCGGCAGGGAGGCGTCCTGCGAGACGTGAAGGCATCGTTCGCCGAAGAACTTCGACGTTGGGTAGTGGCCTGCCAGTGCGTAGGCTCTGGAAACCTGCCAATAGCCCACCGAGAGGTTCACGGGCTCGCAGTCCGTCCGCTGTTTCCAATGCCACAATGAGGCGCTGGCCAGGAGGACCATGCTCTCGACGTCTTCGACGGACCTCTCGGCTTTGTCGAGGTAGTTCCAGCACTCATTGAAACATGAGGTGGAGAGCTGCGCGTGTACATCCTGCATGGCGACTCCTTCCGCGGTGGGCTGGATTTCGGTGTCCCCGGCCGAAGCCGTGATTGCGGCAAGGGCGAGGATGAGGAACACATGTGCCGTGCTCATAGGTCACTCCTTCGGTGCGCAAGGCGTTTCAGAGTCGGGGACGAACGGTTTGTCTCACTGCACGAGGGTTCGATCAGTCTCCTCCGCTTGCACAAGGCGTGCCGCCTCATGGCGTCATGAGGTAGAGGTCCATGCACGGGAGCGCAAGGCGCTGGACGAGGGCATACCCGGCTTGCCGTGCCAAGTCTTCGATGGCTTCCGGCGGGAGCCGGTGATGGAGCGGCGGCCCCTCATCTTCTTCGACAAAGGGAAACTCGAGCACGACCACCATGTGAACCGTCACTCGCCGAGCCTCCCGCAGTGCCGCTACCGCGTCGTCTGTCTCGTGGAGCACCGCGCCAATGAAAGCAAGGTCGAACTGCTTGTCAGGGAAGGGGAGAGCCTCGGCGGTCGCCTCTGAGAACTCCGCCTCCGGCACGTGGCGCCGTGCCTCCGCCAGCAGATCGGGGTTCGGGTCGACTCCCGCCACCTCGCATCCGCGGCCTGAGAATGCCTCGGCGAACACGCCGGTTCCCGTCCCGATGTCGAGCACCCGGCGAATGCCCGTACCCTCGAGACATCGATCAACGACACGTTCAACCTCCAGCCTGGCGAGCCGTTCCTCCGATCGGAGGCGGTCGGGCCTGCCCTTGAACCGCCGCTCATGCATGAGCGCCCTCCTCCATGATGGACCTTCCTCGCTCGTCGGGACCGACACGAGGCAGTTGAACCGGATGCGATCGTCTTGGAATTCAACGATCAGTTCCCCTCCCGCACGCGCTTCTGCATCTGCCACGACGCGCAGTGACACGGGTGCACGAGATGCCGCCGTGCGAGCAGCCGATGCGCAATTCCCATTCTGCTTCCAGGCCGGCGGTCGCAGACCTGGGAATGGCCTCCTCCTTGTTCCGCTGTCTCCGCGCCGCCCCGGAATCCCCGCACCGCGCAGGTGATTCCCCACGCAGGTGCGACCACGAGGAATATGGCCTCGGGCCATCATTACGTCACGGGTCGTTTGGTGAACCGGCGGGTGAGGACTCGCCGTGGGTATCTCCGCTGCGCGTTCGCCCCGCCAGCGCCCATCCTGTCACACCACATGCGGCCCTGGTTTCCGTCATGACGTCACCGCGTCAGGTTTCGGAGACCGGTGCCGTGCGGCCTTCGAAGGGCGAGGTCGCACGATCGGCAGCACCCCTGCGTCCGGCCGTGGCCCCGGTTCTTCCGGCACTCTCTGGGTTCGGGCACGGGGCCAGGCGGATCCGCGAGGGGAGGATTGCCACTTCGGCGTCGTGCCGCTTGTTTGCGCCGGTGTACGTGGTGGGCGGACTCATGACGTGACGGCAGAGGCGCGGCCCTGCGTCTCGGGCGTCCGTGGCGCTCGATCGTAAGAGGGGAGAGGCTGAGACCGACCTGCGCGGGTCTCGCCCCGTCAGCCCGGCCCCCGCGCGCCACGACGCGGATGATCCCGTGCATGCAGACGGGATTGGGCGTATCCGGAAGGCCCTGAAGGAGGTATGCCGCATGGATGTTCTGGAGGCAATTCGCACGCGGACGAGTGTCAGGAAGTTCATCGACAGAGAGATATCTCTGGACGTCATCGGCCAGGTTCTCGCCGCCGGTATCCGCGCCCCGTCCGGCGGCAACAGGCAGCCATGGCGCTTCGTGGTGGTCACCGACCGCTCCAAGATCCGTCGGTTCGATCCCTATTGCCATCAGCCCTGCGTGGAGAACGCGCCGGCCGTCATTGTGGCATGCGCCAATCCCCACGATACCTGGGACAAGTACGACGAGGAGGACGACTGTTTCATCCTCGACACCGCTGCCGCAATCCAAAACATGCTTCTGGCGATCCATGGCCTGGGGCTCGGGGCGGTGTGGGTGCTCACCTGCAGCAAGCGGGACATCCGCCGTCTCGTCGGCATCCCGCCGCACTGGCAGATCATCTCCATCATCCCCTTCGGGTACGCAGACCACGATGCGTCTGCCCGGTCCCGCCAGACGGATAGAAAGCCCCTAGAAGAGGTGGCTTTCCTCGACGCACCAGACGTGCCGTTCCCGGGGCATATGGGATCGGGACGGCGCGCGTAGCCGGGCACCGTGGAACACGGCGCCCCCGAAGGAACGCCGCCGCAGCACGTGCTGCCGCCGGGAGGCATGATGCCAGGCGCCGCCAGTTGGCGGAATCCGCCAGGAGGCATGGTGGTGAGGGAGCAAATCGAGCGGATCGCCGAGGCATTCGCTGAGGGACTCAGACGCGTGGTAGGACGCAAGTTGCACGGATGCTACATCTACGGCGCCGCGGCCTTCCCCGACGATCTCCCCACTGGTGACTTCCCTCCGCCCGGCGGCGAGTTGGACGGCTACTACCTCCTTCTCTCCGATGCCCGACGCAGGAGACCTCCACAGAGCCAAATGTGGAACAACGCGAGAGACCAATCATGGGCTCTTCACTGCGCCCACATCCGCGCAGGACGTTTCATTGCGCTGCACGGCCCGAACCCCAGGACGATCTATCCTCACCCCACTCGGCCGGCGATCAGACGGGCGTTGGCAGGGGAGCTGCGCTATGTCGAGGACCATCTCCACCACGTCCCACACTACTGCATCCTGCAGCTCTGTCGTCTGGTGTACAGCCAGGAGAGCGGAGACGTCGTCGTCTCGAAGGCGCGGGCCAGCGAGTGGGCTCGCGGGGAGTTCGCGGAATGGAGATGGCTCATCGAGCTGGCGCGGAATGCCTATGCGGGCCTGACGAGCCCGGAAGACGCTGACCGGATGCGGTCCGAGGTCACGGCATTCCTCCAGGTTGCGCGTGTCAGGATTGACCATGTGCGGCACCGACCGCTCCGTCCTGCCGGAGAGGGCGGACGGCTCGAGCAGTCCGGCTCCTGATCAGGCGTGCCCGGGTTAGGCGCTACACAGGAACCCGGTACAGGTAGCGCTTGATCTTCTTTGTCGGCGTCTTGGCGAATTCCTCCGGGTAGAGATCGATCCGGATGATGGCGCTGTAGGCTGGCAGCGCCTGGTTCACGGACTTTCGGTTTTCCTCCATCTTCTCCCGCAGGTCGGCGTCCGCAAGCTTCTCCGCGTCGACCCGTTCCAGGTCGGGATACACGAGGGCATAGAGCTTGTTGCCCTTGTCCAGCACCAGCGATTCCTGGACGTAGGGCATGTTGTTGAGCCTGGCTTCGATTTCGTCGGGATAGATGTTCTGCCCCGAGGGGCCAAGGATCATGTCCTTAGATCGTCCCTTGATGTAGATGAACCCGTCCTCATCGATGACGCCGAGGTCGCCGGTGTGGAGCCACCCGTCCTTGTCGATGGCCTGGGCAGTCGCCTCCTCATTCTTGTAGTAGCCGTACATCACGTTCTCGCCGCGGACGCAGATCTCACCGACCACGTTGCGCGGGTCCTCGGAATCGATCTTCGCCTCGAGGGTGTCAATCACCGGGCCGACTCCCTGCGGGCGGTGCTCCCTCCACCCCGCGTAGCTGATCAGAGGTCCGCATTCGGTCATGCCATAGCCGATGGTGATCGGGAACTTGATCCTCCTGAGGAAGGCCTCGACGTCCGGATTGAGCGCCGCGCCCCCGATGACGATCTCCTCGAAGTTGCCGCCGAACACGTCGCTCAGCTTGCGACAGATCTTCGCCGCGACGGCGGTGTCCACCAGCGGCACCTTGAGAAGGAGCTTCATGGTCGGTTTGTCGATGACCGGCTTGAGTTGCTTCCGGTAGATCTTCTCGAGGATCAGCGGCACCGAGAGGACCAGACGGGGATGGATCGCCTGGAAGGCCTGCACGATCACCTTGGGCGAAGGGATCTTGCCCAGGAACGTGATATGGCAGCCGATGGAGAAGGGATACAGGAACTCGAAGGCGCATCCGTAGGAGTGAGCCAGAGGCATGAACGACACCATCGGATCGCCTCGCCCGAGCGGCAAGTGCTCCCTGGCGAACTTCACATTTGCGACGAGGCTGTTGTGGGGAAGCATGACACCCTTGGAAAACCCGGTCGTACCCGAGGTGTAGACGATGGCGGCCAGCTCCGAGTTACTCACCTCGGCCACGGAGAAGTTCTGTGGCGTGATGATCCCGCCCACTCGGTCAAGGTAGTGCGCCTTGGCGTGGGTCAGGATATCCCCCAACGTGCCATCTCGATCGTGCGCCAATCCGAAATCGGCGAGGGAGATGATCCCCTTCACATTGGGAATCCTCTCCGGATCCAGCTTCTCGATCACACCATCGCCCGCAAAGAGGAGCACCGAATCCGAGTGATTCACGATGTGATGGATGTCGTCGGGGGGAAAGTCCGAGAGGATCGGCACGATCACCGCGCCGTGGGTGATGGTGCCGATGTAGGTGATCGCCCAGTTCGCGGAGTTGCGCCCCGCGACCGCTACCTTGTCGCCCGGCTGCACGCCCGCGCCCCGCAGCAGTTCATGGAACCACATGATTCGGTCGCCAACCTGCGCGTAGGTGATGCTGCCCTCGCCGAAGTTAGAGAAGGCAGGAAGGTCCCAGCTCTCTCGAATGCTCCCCGCAAGGGTGACGACGAAATTCTCAGCCAGCATAACCGAACCCCTTTCAGCCGCCGGGCAAAGCAGACTCGCCGCCGGGCGGGCTGATCCCGCGGGCGGTCCCCGACATGGGGATGGGCGAAGGGCAGTGCGCCAGTCCGTCGCACACTCTCACCGAATGCCGGTCATGAGTATGCGCGGTATGCCGGCTTGTCAATGCCGCAGACCTGCCCGGCGCGGGGCGGCGCCGCTCTCACGGATCTGAATGTGCGATCATAGCAGTAGTCCCACTTGACAAAGAGTAAACTATACCTATACGTATAGGAGTATAAAAAACCACAGGAGGTGGGTGCTATGTCGGACAACGTGATTCTCTCCCACGAGGAGTTCCTGCTCAAGGCCAACCTGAACGAGGAGCAGATGGCGAAGTGGCTCAAGCTTGGCCTCGTCGTGCCGGCCGGCCGCACCGCAAGGAAGGCGGCGCTTTTCTCCGGCTCACAGCTGGAGATCGTCCAGTCAGTCCGCGCACTGCTGGCTCTCGGCTATGATGAGGAAGAGGTCGCCAGGATCGTCCGAAAGGTGGGACTACCCGCATCGGCCGGCCTGGGGGGTGTCGTTCCGGAAAAACTGCGAACGGTGGGGGAGCTCGCGCAGGACTGCGATGTGAATCCACGGACCATCAAGCACTGGGAGGACAAGGAGCTTCTCGAGCCGGACGCCAGATCGGAAGGGGGATTCCGGCTGTACGGACCGGCCATCGTCGACCGATGCCGGCGGATAATCGATCTGCAGAATGTGGGCTACACCCTGGAGGAGATCAAGGGGGTGAAGGGGCTGCTTGACGACCCGGAGACTCTGGTCGAGGCGCTCAAGGCCGATCCTCGGCCGGCTGCCATCGAGATCCTCGAAATCCAGACCGCGAGTCTTAAGGAACGAATCGAACACGTGGCGGCCAGTGCCAAGCGCCTGGACGATCTGCTCAAGCGGAGGGTCAAGGCTACCGCCGCTTGCCGTTCCGTGTTGAGCAAGCACCAGAAAGCACAGCGGGATGACAAGTGAACGCCACAACGAACTCGATCCGAGCAGCAGGAGGCTGCGGGAGGGCGCCATGAACATCCGGAGAACCAAAGGCGGAGCGCGTGTGGTCTTCATCGAGCCCCAGGCCCCCGACTGTCACATCTTCAGCCTGTATCCTCTCCCCCGTCTCGGACCGGTGATCTTGGGCACCATGCTGAAAGACGCGGGTTTCGAGCCGGAAGTCCTGTTCGAGCAGGTCGAGCCGGTCGATCCGGCCAGGATTGCGGCGGCGGATGTGGTCGGCATCACCACGACCACGTCAACGGTGCCCCGCGCATACGCGTACGCCGACCTAGCGCGGAGCATGGGGAAACCCGTAGTCATGGGGGGACCACACGTGACCTTCGCGCCGCAGGAGGCCCTGGAGCACGCTGACTGCGTCGTGATGGGGGAGGCGGAATCCGTTGTCGTGGAGCTCTTCCGGAGACTGGCGTGCGGCGAGTCCGTCGAGGGCATTCCCGGGGTCGTGACTCCTCTGTCAGTCAGCACGGAGCGGGCGCCGCAACCAGCCTCTCTCGATGATCTCCCCATCCCCGATCTGCGCCTCGTGCGCGGGTGGGACATCAAACGGCGGGTTCTCCGCTTCTCCATCGCCCCGGTGGAGGCGTCACGAGGGTGCCCGCACGACTGCTCGTTCTGCAGCGTCACGGGCATGTTCGGCCGCAGGTTCAGGTTTCGCAGCGTGGGGCACGTCATGGAGGAGCTCCGGATGCACTATGAACGGAAGCGAAGCGTGTTCTTCTATGACGACAACCTCGCGGCAAACACCCGGTGGTTCACCGAGCTTCTGGAGCGGATCGCCTCGGAGCT
>JALOPK010000333.1 GCA_025453925.1 Candidatus Eiseniibacteriota bacterium
GGCGGGGATGCATGGGTACCGGCCTCATCCCTCGTGCGCCGGCCCCCTCGAAACCCATGGTTTTCGACACACGCCTCTGCTGGAGACCCACGCGCATCTCGGTGCCTGGCTCAAAGAGACGATCAATGAGGGATGACCCATGAGGACCGATCCGGTCAATGCGGTCGATGCGCACACGCGCGTTCTAGTCCTTGCCACTACTTTCCCGAGGTGGAGGGACGACACCGAACCTGCCTTCGTCTACTACCTCTCCCAGTTGCTGGCTGAGCGGGGGTTCGAGATCACGGTGCTGGTCCCCCACGCTCCAGGTGCAGCATTGAAGGAGCGTCTTGGGCTGCTGGATGTGATCCGTTTCCCGTACGCCTGGCCACGTTCGACACAGCGTGTATGCTATGACGGAGGGGCTCTCCCCAACCTAAAGAGACACTGGCGCGCCAGACTCCAGCTTCCCGGCTTCCTGTGTGCCCAGGAGCATGCCATCGCCCACCTCCTTCGCACGCGGAGTTGGGATCTCGTGCACGCACACTGGATCGTGCCTCAGGGGTTCTTCGCGGCGGTCCATTGTCGTCGCCGGCACGTGCCCCTGATCCTGACGGCCCATGCCGGCGACGTTTTTGCCATGAATCATTTCGCGGTCCGGCCCTTTGGCTCGTATGCACTCCGCCACGCCGCGTCATGCACGGTGAACAGCAACGCTACCGTGGAAGCCGTGCTCAAACTCCACGCGGGCAGCAAGGTGAACCTGGTGCCCATGGGCGTGGATCTCTCCCTCTTCCACCCAGGCGTACCCGACGAGGAACTCATCCGCCGCCATGACCTCCGCGGGCGAACCGTTCTTGGCGTGGGACGCTTCGCGGAGAAGAAGGGGTTCGCGCACCTTGTCTCCGCCGCGCGTGTCCTCGCCGACCAATCCCCGGATTTCCGCCTTCTCCTTGTTGGCTTCGGCCCGGAAGAACCTGCGCTGCGGAAGCAAACCGCCGATCTTGACCTCTCTTCGGTCGTCGTATTCGCGGGACGGGTCAACCAACGAGACCTCGCTCGCTACTACCGCGCGTGTCAAGCATTCGCGCTGCCGTCGGTCGTCCTGCCGAGCGGAGACACCGAAGGCCAGGGAGTGGTGCTGCTGGAGGCCATGTCGTCTTCGGTTCCGGTGGTGGCGTCAGCGGTCGGAGGGATCACCGACATCGTGACCGACGGCGTCAACGGACTGCTGGTTCCGCCGGGGAATCCGCCTGCGCTCGCGGGGGCACTCAGCCGCATCCTCGACGATCCTCGGCCGGCACGCCAGCTCGCCGAACAGGGTTTGGCAACCATCGCGGCCCGGTTCTCCTGGGACCGCATCGCCAACCGCTTCGCCGAGCTCTACCGCAGGCACACCCGCACGGACGCGACATGATACTGCTGTTTGTGACGGCTCTCCTTGGGGCGATCTCCTTCCCGTACTCGATGCCCGCGGAGGTGCTTCCCTTGGGCCAGGGGGTCTGGGCGCTTGTTCCAATAGGCGTGTCCCCGGATGGCTTCTCCGCTGTGGAGGCCCAATTCGACACCGTCCCGGCCGATACTCCTCTCGTACGACTGGCATCCATTGCACTGCCCGTTGCATTCGATGCACGCTCCCGGTACCTGCGGGCGGTCTTCCCCCAAAGATCGAGAGGCGATACTGTCTTCGTACGCGGCGGAACAGCGCCTTCTCGAGCGGCCTTCGACGCCCCCGTGGACGGGACCTTCCCAGTCGAGATGCCCGAGGAAACGCTGGATCGGCCCCACTATACACGGAAGGCGGTGCTCCCTGAATCGCCCAGTCCCGTTAGAGGCCTCTCGTGGCTCTTCCGGGGTGATTCCCTGCCGCCACCCTGGCTGACATGCCAGAGTCTGGTCCTCTCCTCATCACCCCTATCCCTCTTCTCGGACGGCAGCGGGACGGTGGCGACTGATTCCACATGGCAAGGCCTTCCTGCCCATCTCCATCCGGTGTTGATCGTGCAGATGCGTGCAGGTTCGGGCATCGGTTCCGGGGAGATCGAGTGGACCACCGACCGCGGCCTCAAGGGTGCGATGGTGTTTCCCATGCATCCGCGAGCGGATTGGACACAGGCGGTGCTCCGCCCGTTTCGATCTCCTGCGTGGCGCGGCATGGTGACGTCGCTTTCGATCCGGCCCCTTGACCACCCCGGCATTGCTACCCTGGAATGGATCCAGATGCCGGCCCTACCACGCTTCTGGGCGATGATGCTGTCCTCGATGACCGCCCGATGGGTCGTGATCGCCGCCGTGTTCGTGACGTCAATTGCCCTCTTGCGGAGGAGCGCAAACGGTTGGGTGGCGGGCCTCGGCGCGTTGTGCGCCACCGCGGCGATCACGGTGGTCGCAATCCCCTTCCCCGAACTGCTGCCGGGACTTCGTTGCGCATCCGTGACGGCTCCATGGCACACAGCCGCCCTGGGAGGGATCGCGGCATGGGGCTCGCTTCGATGGCGCAGGAAGACGGACGTCGTCTCGCTGATGTGCATCGCCGTGATTCTCCTTCATGGCGCTCTGGTGGCCAAGGGCGCCGGGATGACGACCGGGGTGGCGCTAGCGTCGGCCCCTTTGGCGTTCATGGCGGGTTCGACGATGGGGAGGAAAGACATCGGCCGGGCTCTCCTCCTCCTCGTCGCGGGTGCGATTGCCGCCCTCGGTCTCCACGCGGCCTTGTTGCCGGTCCCGGGCCGTGACCCTGTCTACGGAGCTCTCTTGCTGACCCTCGGACGGGCATTCTGGGATCTGACCGCAGAGGGCAGGGGCGGCGGGGCGTTTGTTCACCCGCTTGTCCTTTCCACAGTGACCGCAGCCGTGGGAAGCGCGCTCCTCGCGACTCCCCCGAAGTCCCGAGGGCGTCTGGCTCTTGGCCTCACAGTCCTTGCCTCGGGGGTCTCCGGTGTGTCGCGGGCATTCCTCGCGATGTCACTCGTCACCGCCGTTTGGCTTCTCCGGCGGCGGCCATTTGCGCTCCTGCTGGTTGTTGTTGCCGGGATCGCGATCTGCCTTGTCACCTTGACGGGAAGTCAGGGTCTCCTGCGCGACCTCCACGCAGAGCGACGCGCGGTCGGTCTCAAGGTCGCCGGGCGGACTCTCATAGAGAAACCACTGCAGGGCGTCGGATGGGGCCAGTACGAACGCGCAGCACGCCGTTTCGGGCCGCGAGCGGTGCGCGTGCGGCCGCACACGACTCCGGACAATACGTACCTTCGTCTCCTGACCGAGGGGGGTCTCGTGGGTGGCGGTGCGTTCATAGGCTGGCTTGTCACGGTCGGTCTCACCGCTGCGCGGGGGCGACAGCGGTCGTGGGTCCCGGCGGCGCTCCCCGTGCTCGGGCTGTTTGTGATGTGGGGAGTGTTCGATGGGGCGTACTGGCAGGCGGCCACCGTTCCACCCATGCTGTGCATAGGCCTCGCGGCAGGCATGGAGAGGGGATCGTGAGACGATGCGATGAGTAGCCAGCATGTGCAATGCGTGGTCTGCGGCTCGGAGTCATCTCTCCGCTATCCCTCCCGCCGGGGGGCTGCCGGCTCGTGCTACGGTTCGCGAAAACTCGGCGTGCGCAACTCACACGGCGCAATTCACGTCTGCAATTCCTGCGGATGGGGCGCTGTCCATCCACTGCCCCCGCAAGAAGAGCTGGACCGACGATACCGTGCGAGTCAAGAGGACACGTATCTCGCCGACGCGACGCCCAGGAGAGTGATGTTCGCGAGAGAACTTGACGCGATCACACGCCTGCTGGGCAAGACCCCTGGGTCCCTTCTGGATGTCGGATGCGCGTACGGAGTTCTGCTACAGGAAGCGCACACCCGTTCGATCGCGGCGGTGGGCCTGGAGCTTTCCGATGCGGCAGTGCAGTACTGCCGCGGCTCCGGCCTTTCGATCCGCCAAGGCGGCCTCGGCAGCCTGGAGATCGACGAGAGGTTCGAAGTGGTGTTCATGTGGGACGTGCTTGAGCATCTTGCGGACCCCGCTCGGGCGATCGCTGAGGCTCGGGAACACATTGTGCCGGGAGGCGTTCTCACGCTGGTGGTACCTGACCGTGGTTCTGCGGCTGCTCGGTGGTTGGGGGAACGGTGGTGGTCGGTCTGCGAGCCACATCTGCACTACC
>JALOPK010000051.1 GCA_025453925.1 Candidatus Eiseniibacteriota bacterium
GCGTACAGCATGTCGTCGGCATAGGCGCCCGAGCCGTTGGGGCCGTACTGCATGTTGACCGCGACGCCACAGTGGTAGAGGAGGGTTCGTGCCGGGTTGGTGGGAGTCGTGTTCGACATGGACGCCCAATCATACGTGGTGGTGCCGAAGTTGGCGCTCTGGGCCCCGTAGCCGGGGCAGGTATAGCTGTGCTGCCCCTGGCCCTGCGCCGGGTGGTTCCAGTACCGCATCACCTGGGCCATGGACACGGCACCGCACCCCGCCCACACGTGGCCTCCGGGCCCATCCGGGTCGGCGGGGCAATACTGGTTCCACGACCAACCCTGATCCCAGAGGGAGGACATCAACGGTGCCATCGCCCGCGTCTCCTCGACGCGGTCGAATTCGGCGGGCGGTACCGAGAGGCGCTGCCACTCACGGAGTGTCGCATCATCGGCACGCAGCCCGTGCCGTCGTGCAAAGAGTATCTGCTCCTCGAAGCTGGCGAGCATGGCGTCGAACTGGGGAGGGTGGTTCGAATCGGAATAGGGATGGTCGAATCCGTACCCCAAGACGGGAACCACGGCATCATCAGCCGCGATCAGCACGAATCCAGGTGGCTCGAAGCTGTACGCGTAGAAGAGGGACTCTGAGTCCCGACTGACGACAACCTCCCCAATGACGTCGATGGCTTCGTGGTCGAACCGCCCCCGTTCAGCATACCAGTTGGCCGCCACCCGCCGGGCGGTCGCGGGTCCCACCGGGGCCGCCTGGGTCGACCCGAGAGTGATGAGTAGGAGAAGCACTACTGTGGGTGCGAGGCGTCTGGGCAGCATGGGGTTCTCCTCAGGCGGGCATGGTTCACCAATTCCAGGCGAAGGTGTCCCTCGCCCGGCGTGCATGCATCCGGTATTGACCAAAGTACGGATGATCTCTATACTTAATGGGCGAAAGGAGGTAATACCGATGCCCAGCATCAAGACGGCGATCTCGCTGGATCGATCTTTGTTTGAAGAGGCTGACGCGCTGGCGCAGGAGATGCACCTGTCGCGCAGCCGGCTGTTCGTGCTGGCGCTGGAGGCATTTATCCGTCGACGCCAGAACCGGCAATTGCAGGCCAGGCTGAACGATGCATATGCCGAGGAAGCTGATCCGAGTGAGGGGGCGCGACTACGAGGCATGCGGCTTCACCATCGTGAGGTCGTGGGAGGCCAGTGGTGATCCGGCAGGGGGAGATCTATTGGATCGACCTGGAGGAGCCGGTGGGATCAGGTCCTGGCTACCTTCACCCGCATGTGGTGATTCAGAACGACATGTTCAACTGGAGCAGGATCAACACCGTGGTGGTCTGCGCGCTCACGTCGAATCTGCGACGCGGGGAGGCGCCGGGGAACGTCCTCTTGGACGATGGGGAAGGGGGGCTTCCGAAGAGGAGTGTGGCGGTGGCATCTCAGGTATTCACGGTGGACAAGAGCCAGTTGGGGGATTGCATAGGGGCGCTCTCGCGCAGGAGGGTACTGGAGATCCTCGAAGGAGTGAAGTTGGTGCTGGAGCCACGGGAAGTTGAGTAGTGCCGATGCGGAGTGGACGCTGCCTTCATGAGCCGCATGTGGCGGGGCAACTATGAGCGGTTCTCGTCGTTGCCGTGCCTGGCGCCGGGCACTGTCGCGGAGGTGCATCTCTTGTACACACCCACCCGTGAACCGCCAGCGGTCTGCTCGCGGCCCGGGAGGGGAAGGGAACTTTCGCCTCCCCTTGCATTCCGCTCGGGCACATCGCCTGTGTCGATACTGGTCGCGGGCTTCCCGGCGCACGGCACAGGAACCGGCTGTCCCGGTAACCCCGGGGCGCGACACCGGGGACGTGGGCCGTCTAATCACTCTGATTCACAACTACGATCGCATGCGACCGCCGTCGCCTCCCGAGCAGTCCGGCCACCGGCGGATTGCTCGATGGGTCTTCACATCGCTTCGACCTCACAGGTCGCTGAGATACCACCGCGGATATCCGCCCTCCTCGCGCCGCGCTGCCCGGTCGCCCCGTCGCTCTCAGTGCGTGACCGTATCTGTGAACCCGAGTACTGACTCATGCGGGCACCAGGGCCCGGCTGTGCGACCCGTGTCCCGGGCCGTGCGCACTCACGAGAGACAAGGAGTCCGTCAATGAAGCAGTTCGTCATTACCCCCGCGGCCGGGAAACGCCTCATCGGTCGCGGCATGGTGGCTCACCCGTCCATTGACCGTGTGCGGGAGAAGGGCACCTTGGTCATCATCGCGGGCACGACCAACGGGTATGTCGCAGAGGAGATCCTCAGATTCCTCGGCCAGGCGGAGGGTTTCGCGCGGGAAGGGTTCCGGCGGGGTGTTTCTATTGCGCCAGGCGCGGCGACTCCGTCATACGAGTTCCCCGGAGATGTCGTGATCAAGGACGGGCAATGGCAGAAGGGTCAAACCATCCTCGACGTAGTCGATGACCTCCGGCAGGGCGATGTCGTGCTCAAGGGAGCCAACGCCGTGGATCCCTGGGGTCGCGCGGCCGTCCAGGTCGGCCATCCCAAGGGAGGCACCATCGTGGCGGCCTTGGCCGCGGTGGTCGGCCGCCGGGTCGAACTCATCGTGCCCGTTGGGCTCGAGAAGCGGGTGCTGGAAGACGTCCACGAACTCGCCGCCCGGACCAATGCGCCTGACGCCGAGGGGCCCCGCCTCCTGCCCGTGCCAGGGTCGGTCTTCACGGAGATCGATGCCATCGGCCTGTTGACCGGCGCCGAAGCCTGCGTGGTCGCCGGCGGCGGAGTGTGCGGAGCAGAGGGAGCGGTATGGCTCGGCATGTCCGGCACGTCCGAACAGGAGCGACTCGCCATTGACCTGCTGGAGTCCATCGCCCGGGAGCCGCTCTGCCGGCCCTGAGCGCTCGGTCGTGAGATCCCTGCCACGCCCGCCCGGGCGGGGAGGGAGAACGGCATGCTCGCCCAAGGGGCCTGATCCGGCAGTGCGGATGTGGTGAATCGCCGTGGCGCACGGTAGGTTGCCCGTTCACTTCTCACTCAGCGCCACTCAAGGGAGCGTCCCCGTCATGCATCATCACGCCTTGCCCCCTCCCGTGCGACATACTCGCCCCAGGGGTTTCCGCGGAGCTGCCACGGCCATGGCAGCCGTGGTCGCGATCGGCCTCAGCACTTCCCATGCCTACGACACCGAAAACGTCATCGTGGTCATCATCGATGGGGTTCGCTATAGCGAGGGGTTCGGCGATACCTCCCACACCTATGTGCCGCGTATGTCCGGGCTGGCCCGGGACGGCGCCATCATCGAGCCGTTCCTGAACGACGGCTACACGTACACCTCGCGGGCGATTCCCGCGATCTGGTGCGGCGCATGGACGGAGGTCTCCACATTCACCGACCCCGACTGCGGGGGTACGCAGAACAACTACAGCCGGTCTCCTACGGTGTTCGAGTACTTCCGTAAGCAGCTCGATCAACCGGAGGAGGAGTGCATCTACGTGCTCAAGGATGTCGGCTGCCCGTGGAAGGCGAGCTTCGATCCCGACTATGGGCCTGAGTACTGGCCCATGTACCACAGTGAAGGCTACACGGATCTCGCCGTCTGGGGAGAGGCCCAGACGGTACTTGCCACATATGAGCCGAAGTTCCTGATGCTCTATCTGGCCGAAGTAGACCAGGCAGGGCATTCCGGCGACTGGGCATACTACACCCGGGCCATCGCCACCGCAGACCGCATCGTGGGCGAGATCTGGGACTACCTGCAGGCTGACCCCGCGTACGCGGGACGAACGACCATGTTCGTCACCAATGACCATGGCCGGCACACCTACGACTGGACGGGCCACGGCTGCGACTGCGCCGGATGCCGCACCATCCAGCTCCTGGCCCTCGGGCCCGATATCGTCCCGGGCCTCGTCTCGACCACCCCGCGGACGCTACGCGACATCACTCCGACCGTGGGAGAACTCCTTGGGTTCGACACGGAGGACGCCACGGGTGCCTCCTTGCTCGAGATCCTGAAGCCTGCCGTCGGCGCAGACGGCAGGCTCCCCGTCGCGCGTGCGGACCTGCGCATCGTCCCCCTGGGAGTGCCGTTCGGACTCCGCAGGGACTTCATGCTCTCGCTCCCCTGCCCCGGATTCACCGCGCTCACGGTCCACACCACCGCCGGCCATCTGGTCGCCACGCCGTTCCGGGGTTGGCTGTCGGCCGGGGATCATCAGGTGCACTGGTATCCGGCCGAGGCTCGCGGCGGGGCGACGGCCGCCGGCGTCTACATCCTGACGGTGGAGTCTGGCCCAGGCGTCGCCTCGACCCTGACCGTGCATTTGCCGTAGCGCTCCTCCCCTCCCGGTATCACCGCGAAGTCTCACCAGCCTCGAGTCTCTTGATCGGCACTAACCGTTTAGTTATACTAACCGGTAAGTTTTTCTATCTATCACTCAATGGAGGGTTCCATGGCTCCTTCCATCCAGCGGGATCGCCGTGCCGACACCCGGGAGAGAATCCTCGCCGCCGCCGCGGAGGTGTTCGCCGAGAACGGGTTCGCCGGCGCCGGGGTTGACGAGATCGCGAGACGCTGCGGCGTGAACAAGGCGATGCTCTACTATCACGTCGGCGACAAGCAGACACTGTATACCGCAGTCCTGGTGCGAAACATCGATCGCGCCCGTGAGGTGATCGAGGCCGCCCTTGAGGCGGCGAGAGATCCGGAGGAACGGCTCAGCGCCATGCTCCGGGCGCTCACGACCATCGTGCGGGAGGCCCCTGCATACCATCGTCTGGTGCTGCGGGAAATGGCCAGCGGCGGGGCGCATCTGGAACACGAGGTACTCCTTCGCTTCGTGGCCATCGTCGGCCTGACCCGGCGCGTCATGGAGGAGGGTCGCGCGGCGGGGGTGTTCCGCGATCTCAACCCGTTTCTCATCCATCTTCTCCTCATCGGCGGGGTGATCGCCACGGCGGCGCAGCCTCTCCGCCGGCGGTTGGTGGAGTCGGGGCTCTTCGCCCCGGAGCAGCAGCCAGATGCGCCCGGTGATCCGGCCGAGTTCCTGGTGGATGTAATCCTGAACGGCATTCGATCCCCTGCATCCGGAGGAGTGGTTTCATGATGCGGTCGTCATTCATCGTTCTGGTGCCGCTGGTCATCCTCTCGGGGTGCAGCGGCGACCAAGGCGGCACCATCTCCGCCTCGGGACACGTGGAGGTCACGGATGTCCGCGTCGCAGCAAAGGTGGGTGGCCGGCTCGCGTCGCTCATGGTCCAGGAGGGCGACTCCGTGGCCGCCGGGCAAGTGGTGGCCCAGATCGACACCCTCGACATCATCAACGAACTTGCCCGTGCGCGCGCCGAACTCGTCGGCGCCGACGCCCAGCTGCGCCTAGTCGAGGCCGGCACCCGCCGTGAAGACCTGGCGCGAGCGGCCGAGGAGCTCGCGCGGGCGGAGGCCGAACTCCGTGCGGCCGGGCGGGATCTGGCGCGGATGGAGGAACTGGCGGGGAGTGGCGCCGCCACCGTCAAGGCGCGGGACGACGCGGCAACCCGCCACGACATGGCGGAACGATCGGTCGGGGCTCTGCGGGCGGCGCGGGATCGCCTTGTCGCCGGAGCGCGAAGCGAGGAGATCGACATCGCCCGCGCGCGGCGCGACGCCGCCCGGGCCGTGGTTCAGACCATGATCCAGAGGATGTCCGACGCGACCGTTCGATCGCCCTTGGATGGCGTCGTGACCACCCGTGGCGCCGAGCCCGGTGAGATCCTCCCTCCGGGCGCGCTGCTGTGTGTGGTGAGCGACCTCGCCCACCCGTGGCTCGTGGTGTATCTGGACGAGCCGTCCCTGGGAAGGGTTCATCTGGGGGACAGCGTGGCCGTCCGCGTGGATGGCGTCCCTGGCACGTTCACGGGGAGGCTCCACCACGTCGCATCCGTGGCGGAGTTCACCCCCAAGAACGTGCAGACTCCCGACGAACGCGCCAAGCTCGTGTTCAAGGCGAAGGTCTCGCTGGACCACCCGCGCGGCCTCTTCAAGCCTGGGATGCCCGCCGACGCCGAGTTCACCGCCCGGAGCGTGAATGACCGTGACCGCTGAGACCGTCATCCAGGCCTCCGCTTTGGTGGTGCGCTACGGCGCGACCGAGGCGGTGCGCGGAGTAACGCTGGCGGTCCGGCGTGGTGAAGTGGTGGGTCTCATCGGCCCGGACGGCGCGGGCAAGACCTCCGTGCTGCGGGTCATGGCGGGGCTTCACCCCGCCAGTGAAGGGAGCGTCACCGTCGTGGGAGAGGATGCCTGGCGCAGTCGCCGCGCCCTCCATGCCCACCTTGGTTATCTGCCCCAGCGCTTTGCCTTGTACGGCGACCTCACCGTGGCCGAGAACATGCAGTTCTTCGCGCTCTTGCTCGGCGTTCCCGAATGGCGCCCGCGGCGGGATGAGCTGCTCAGGAGGGTGGGGCTTGACCGCTTCCGTGACCGGCAGGCCGATCATCTCTCGGGCGGGATGCGCCAGAAGCTGGCGCTGGCGGTGAGCCTGATGCACGCACCCGGGATTCTCCTTCTTGACGAGTCCACCACCGGCGTGGATCCCGTGACCCGCCGTGAGTTCTGGCGCCTTCTCGCCGACCTGGTGGCCGATGGACTCACGCTGGTGTTGGCCACCCCCTATCTCGACGAAGCGGAACGCTGCTCCCGCGTCGTGCTCATGCATCGCGGCGAGATCCTGGGGGAGGGGTCTCCCCAGCACCTCACCGAACTGGTTCCCGGAACGATGCTCGAAGTCGCCGCGGAACCCCGCGGGCCGGCACTTGACGCCCTACGGGGAATGCAGGGCGTCGTGGAAGTCCAGCAGTTCTCGGCCCGCTTCCATGTCCGCCTGGCATCGGGCGCCACCGCCGAGCAGATCAGGGGGGCACTGTCCGGAGCCGGCGTCATCATCCACGAGGTTCGCGCAGTCGCTCCCCGGCTGGAGGATACGTTTCTCCATCTCACCCGCGCGGCCCAACGCCGCGCAACAGGAGTCATCCCATGAAATGCCTCGCCGT
The DNA here is from genome assembly GCA_025453925.1 of Candidatus Eiseniibacteriota bacterium. GTDB lineage: Bacteria > JAFGKV01 > JAFGKV01 > JAFGKV01 > JAFGKV01 > JAFGKV01. The sequence goes on from JALOPK010000051.1 coordinate 7,019, forward strand.
GCTCATCCTCGCCGTCATGACCGGCTCGGCCGGCGCGTTCCGGGTCGAGCCCGCACTCGCCGTGGCGCGCGCCCTGGAGGTATCGGATGCCGCCTTCGCCGCGGAACTCCGTGCTGACGCCGCCGCGCGCACGGTGGCGGCCGCTGATGCGGCGCTCTTCCCCACACTCTCCGTGTCGGCCAGCGCGGCCTACCGGAGTTCCGTTCCCGAGTTCTCCATCACCATTCCGGTTCCTGGGCTTACCCCCATGGTGCTGGCGCCGGACATCAGGGAAGTCTATGCCACGGGCCTGAGGATGCAGCAGGTGCTGTTCTCCGGCGGTGCCGTGACGGGCGCGCGCCGCGCCGCGCGACATGAGCTCGAGGCGGGCCGCCAAATCGCCGCCCAGATCCGCGCGGATGTCAGGCTCCAGGCGCTGTCAGTCTACTGGTCCGCGGTGCGCGCCGGTGCGGCCCTGCGGGCGGCCGAGGCCCAGGAACGGCGGGCACAGCGTCTCCACACCGACGCGGGCGCCCTCGATGACGCCGGCATGGCGACCCCGGCGGATCTGGCCGCGGCGCGGGAGCGAATCGCCTCCGCGACGGTGCAGCGCATCCGGACGGCGGCGTTGAGCGACAATGCGCACGCCCAGCTCAGATCGCTCCTCCACCTCGATCCGGGCACGCCCATCGAGCTGGCGGATTCCCTCGACGGCCCACTTCCCCCGCTTCCTGAGTCCCTGGAGTCGCTTCAGGATCATGCGTTGCGGAGCCGTCCGGAGTTGGCGGCGTCGCGCTCCCGGGTACGGGTACTGGAGGCGCGCAGGGCGATCGCCGGTGCAGGGTCGTGGCCGAGCCTGAGTGCCGTGACCCAGTGGGACTACAGCCGCCCCAACCAGCGGTACTTCCCGACCGAGGATGCCTGGAACGATTCGTGGAGCGTGGGCATCGTCGGCGCGTGGAACGTGTTCGACGGCGGCAAGGCAAGGGCTGACGCCCGTTCCCTGGAGGCTGCGGCCAGGGGCGCGGCCCGGGATCTCGCCGAGCTCCAGCGGCTGGTTCTCCTCGAAGTGGAGACGGCCCACCGGGATCTCTGCAGCGCCATCGCCACGATTGCGGCTGCAGAAGCCGCGCTGGATGCCGCAGGCCAGCGCCAACGCCAGACCGGTGATCGGTTTGCCGCCGGCCTCGCAGCCATAGCCGACCAACTTGACGCCGAGGCCCAACTCCAGGCAGCGGAAGGCATGGTCATCGACGCGCACAGCGGCGCATGGATCGCATCAGCACGTCTGGAGCGGGCGGTGGGAAGATGAGGAGGCGGCGGATGGATGGAAGAATGGAATGGTGGAAGGATGGACGGGCGAAGGAGATGGGAGAACGGCCCATGCCCAGTCCTCCAGTCGTCCAATCTTCCCACATCCCAAGTGGACGCTGCGAAGCTGGGGGCGAACGGTGAATTCCGAGCGGCGCGACGTCAGTCGGCAGGCGGAGGCAAGATGCGAGACAGAGGGGAAGGTGAAGAAGTGAAGGGGTCAAGAGGTGAACGAAACGGGCGAAGTCGCCTGGTCTTCGACCCCTCCAACCTTCCATCCTTCCCGGCTGTGGGGGGAGGCGGGGAGCCCCCGCCATGAACCCCTCCCCCACCGTCGTGATAGCTGAAGACCTGAGCCGAGCCTTCGGTGACTTCGTGGCAGTGGATCGTGTCTCCTTCCAGGTCCACCGGGGCGAGGTATTCGGGTTTCTCGGATCCAATGGCGCGGGCAAGACCACCACCATCCGGATGCTCTGCGGGCTGTTGTCGCCATCGGGCGGCAGGGCCGCCGTGATGGGGCAGGACGTCGCCGCCCACCCCATGGCGGTGAAACGGCACATCGGCTACATGTCGCAGCGCTTTTCGCTCTACCGTGACCTGACGGTGCGTGAGAATCTGCGTTTCTGGGGCGGCGCCTACGGCCTGAGGGGCCGCCCGCTGGCGGAGCGGGAGGCCTGGGCCGTGGAAATCGGGGGCCTGGACGGGCTGGAGGACTCTCTGGTCAGACACCTCCCCGGAGGATTCGCCCAGCGGCTGGCGCTGGGGTGCGCATTGCTTCACCGCCCGCCTGTCGTCTTCTTGGATGAGCCGACGGGCGGCGTCGACCCCGAAGCCCGGCGGCGCTTCTGGGATCTCATCGAGGGGCTGTCGGGCGGCGGCACCACGGTATTCGTCACCACCCACTACATGGACGAGGCCGAACGCTGCCACAGGGTCGCCCTGATGCACGCGGGCCGGTTGCTGGCCATGGACAGCATCGCCGGGTTGCGCGGGGTGTTCGGCAAAGCCGTTCTGGTCGAGATCCACTGCCCAATGGCGCCCCAGGCGCTGGCCACGATCGCGCGCATTCCGGGCGTCACCGAGACCGCGCTGTTCGGGGAGCGGGTGCACGCCGTGCTGGAGCATTCGGAGCTCCAGGAGCGAGTCAGGAAAGAGTTGGCGGCCGCGGGCTTCGCGCCGGCCGAACTGGAGTGCATCCCGCCGTCGCTGGAGGATGTGTTCATTCACGTCATCGGAGAGGCCGACCGCACATGATCAGGCGCATCGCCGCCATGGCGGTAAAGGAGTTCCTGCACCTGAAGCGCGACAGGCGCACCACCTTTCTCCTCCTCGGCATGCCCGCGGTGCTGCTGGTGTTCTACGGGTTCGCGCTGAGTTTCGATGTGGAACACGTCCGCCTCGCCATCGTGGACCAGGACAACTCCCGCCAGAGCCGGGAGGCGGCGAACGCCTTCGTGCGGTGCGGATTCTTCGATCTGGTGTGGCAGGGCGACAACGCCAGGGACGTGGAGCGTCTGCTCGACGCGGGGAGGGTGCAGGCCGCCCTGGTGATACCGCCTCGCTACGGCGCGACGCTGGCGCAGGGGCGGGAGGTATCGCTCCAGTTCGTGCTCGACGGGGCCGACGCCCGCATGGCGACGACCGTGCTCGGCTATGCCCGCCAGATCGCCGCCTCCGTCACGCCCGTGACCTACGCCGGAGGCCGGATGGGCCCCGTGGTCGCGGTGCCCCGGGTCTGGTACAACCCCAACCTCTCGTCTCCCATCTTCCTCGTTCCGGGCCTCGTCGCGTTCATCATGGCGATCTCGGCGGTGGTGGCCACTGCCCTGGCCGTGGTGCGAGAGAAAGAGCGGGGGACCATGGAGGCCCTTCGGGCGACTCCGCTGAGGGCCATCGAACTGCTCGTGGGTAAGACCATTCCCTACTTTCTCATCGGGTTCGCCGCCGCGGCGGGCTGCCTGGTCACGGCATGGGCGGTGTTCGACATGCCGATGCAGGGGTCAATCATCTGGCTCGCGGTGGTGACCGTGCTGTTCCTGGCCGGGAGCCTCGGCTGGGGGGTGTTCCTCTCCACGGTCGCGGATACACAGCAGATGGCCTTTCAGCTCGGGCTGCTCAGCTCCATGTTGCCCAACATGCTCCTCTCCGGGTTCATCTTCCCGATCTCATCAATGCCCCCCGTGCTGCGTCTGATCACCCACATCGTACCGGCGCGCTACTTCCTCGCCGCTCTCCGGGAAATCGTGCTCAAGGGCGCGGGCATGACGGTGTGGTGGCCTGATGCCCTCGGCCTGGTGGTGTTCGCAGCCGTGGTGCTCCTGCTGGCGGCCGGCCGGATCGTTCGGAGTCTCTGATGCACGTCATGCTGGTGGTGTTGAGGAAGGAGCTGGCCCAGCTTCGACGCGACCCGAGGATACTCCCCATCCTCTTCATCGCCCCGGTGATGCAGATGTTGATCCTTGGATATGCCGCCACCACCGACGTGAAGCACGTGGAGTTGGCCGTGTGCGATTTGGACCGCTCGCCAATGAGCAGGAGGCTGGTCGAGGCGTTCACCAGTTCCCGCTACTTCCATGTCGCCGCCTTGGTCACGTCTCAGGCGGACATAGACCGGCTGCTCCAGGGCGGCGAGGCCCGGATTGCGCTCACGATCCCGGCAGGGTTCGGCGCCGCGCGACAGGCCGGCCGCACGGGCCGCGTGCAGTTGATCGCCGACGGATCCGATCCGTCCGGCGGCACCATCGGTCTCGCCTACGCCGCCAATGTCATCGGGGGCATGGCCCTGGAGGGCCTGAAACCTCTTGTGGAGCTGCGGCCCGTGGTGCGATACAACCCCGATCTTCTGAGCAAGAACTTCATGGTGCCGGCGACCCTGGCCCAGATCATCATGGTGATGACCATGATGCTCACCGGCATGGCGCTGGTGCGGGAAACCGAAGTCGGCACCATGGAACAGCTCCTCGTGACCCCGATCAGGCCCGAGGCGCTGATCGTCGGCAAACTCCTCGCCTACGCGCTGGTCGCGCTGGTGGAAATCCTCTCGGCGCTGCCGGTCGTGCTGTTCTGGTTTGATGTGCCACTGCGTGGATCGTTCCTGACTCTGATGGCCCTCTCGCTGCTGTTCATGCTGTGCACGCTGGGTCTGGGGCTCTTGATCTCCACCCTCGCCCGCACGCAGCAGCAGGCCATGATGATCACCGCGTTCGTGTTCATGCTGCCGCAGATCTACCTCTCGGGGTTCGCCTTTCCGCTCCAGAACATGCCGAAGGCTTTCCAGCTCATCAGCTACGCCGTGCCCCTCCGGTACTATGTCACCATCCTGCGCGGGGTCTTCCTGAAGGGAGTCGGTCTCTCGGTGCTTTGGCCGGAGGCGCTGGCCCTTCTGGGGCTTGGCCTCGCCATCCTCACCCTCGCCCGGTTGAGATTCCGCAAGCGGCTCGGCTGACGTGCCTCGACGGGGCCGTGCCGCCTGCCTTGCGTGCCCGTGTCTGAGATCGACGTCTGGTGCCGCCTCGAATCCCGCCGTCGCACGCCGGACCCCGCGCTTCGCCCTCAGCGCTACGGCCCCAGCTTCAGCGGCGTGAGACACACGGAGATGAAGTTCAGGCCATCCTTCAGCACTCGCGTCGCCGGTGATGGCCCCATCCTCAGGGGCTCGGCCGATACGACCAGGACCTCTCGAACCCCATGTCCATGCATAAGAGTGAGCAGGTGGTGAAGATGCTCCTCTCTGTTCACGAGGAAGACCTTCTTGTCATAGAAGACGGTGCCGATCTCCTGTGGAACGAACCAGCCCAGCGCGGCCACGACCTGTTCCGGGCGTTCGGCCACGAGGCGGCTCAGGGCAGCGGAAAATGACTTGCGCTCGTAGAGCAGCTTCTGCGAGTAGACTTGCGCGAGTAGCGACACAACGATCACGGCAGCCGCAAGCACTGTCGCGACAGTACGACGTGCCGCGCCCGCGCACCACTGGCTGATCTCGGCGGCCGCCAGCACGCCCAGCAGCGGGTACACCGAGAGCAAGAGCCTGCATCCCCAGTGGACCCCGGCGGTATTCGCCAGGGGAGACGCCAGCACATAGACGCCCACGTAGGAGACCACGATCAACCGGATCAACCCCCCGGCGGTGTTCGACTGCCCGCGACTTCCTTCCTCTCTGCCGCGGACCAGTCCGAAGATCAGGACGGGAGACGCCGCGAACAGGCCGTTGGCCTTCATGAGCCACCAGATCGGACGCTCGGCGAGGAGATGCCCGCTCGCGACGATCACGCCGCTCGCAAGCCCCACGACGGCAAGGGTTCGCATCGCGGCGTCGCGTCTCTGCGGGGCTACCCTGGGAGACACGAAGAACAGAACGGCAAACGGCAGCGTGGCGATGAGCGACAGTATCATGTTCCCGTGGCCGTTCAGCAGCAACTGGTTGAGCACTTCCGGTCGGTCGCCCAGATGGTGCGCCCAGCCTCCTCCCGCCGAGGCGGCGGAGACGAGACGAAGGCCGAGCGGATGGCGGAACTGAATCCAGTTGAACGCCCAGAGTGGGGCCAGCGTCACCGCTAGGATAGCGCCGAAGAACAGGACGGGTCTCCACCGAAAAGGCCGCGCCGCGGCTACCGCGGCCATGAGGGGCGGTGCGAAGAGGTAGAGGTTGTCCCGAAAGTAGACGGAGAAGCCGAGGAAAAGGGCGCCGAGCGCCAGCGGGCGATACGTCGGCCGAGCGTGGTACTTGAGAACAGCAACCACGCTCCAGGCCACCAGGCAGTCGGCCGGGAGGTGCTCCCAGAAGTCGACGCTGTAGAACCACACGGGCGTGCAGAGCCCCACGATACCCGTGGCGAGGCTCCGGGGGCGTCCGGGAAGGAGATCGGCCAGAGATCTGACGGCCGCCAGAAGAAAGAACGCGCTGACGAGGGGAATAACATAGAGCCCGCGGGTGCCAAGGAGCCGGTACGGGAAGGAGGAGAGGAAGGCGAACGGGTGGGAGTAAAATCCGAACAGTTTCCCTTCGAACAGCTCCCCGAACGGACGTGGCAGGGGGTTGAAGAGGTAGGCCGGATCCAGCTCCCTGCCGGGCCATGGGATGGAGAAGTCACGGTACCCCGTCAGGATGAGCCCCTTCATCTGAATGAACTTGCAGGCCGTACTCCCTGACCCTGCGGCTGCCCGTCCGCGAGGGCGACAATTGAGGAGCGCCTCTATCCCCCGCCCCACCACGGGGTGATCGCCGTCATCTCAGCCGGGTGTCCTCCTTCGTGATCCGCCATCCGATGAGTGGACCCATGCCCCACCACATGTCCGCTGACTTGTCCGGCGGCCAGGGGGACCCGGGGGCGAGTAGTGCATTGTGGGATTCGGATGAAAGAATCGAGCGTCGCGGGAGCACTGACCGCCAGGATGATGTGGCGCGAGACGAGATCGTATCCATCACGGCCCCAAGGTGAAGTTGTCTCTCCAAACGGACTGAACCCAAGGAACCCGGGGCGTTCGCGCGCGTCAAGCCGCCAGGGTGATGGGGAATGGGGGACTGAGGGAGAGCATCCAACATCCACCACCGAACGTCTACCACTCAGCACCGAGCGTTGTACATCGAGCACGGCAGTTCGAGCGAGCCTCGGCGTACCGCTGTCCCGCCAGCGGCCCGCGAGCGGACGACTCCCCTGCACCCGAGGTCACTCCGCCTCCGCGCCGGCCTGTGGGCATGACTCCTCCTGTATTCCGGCCTCGGATCGGAGTCCGAGGTGACGGGCTTCACCCGGAATGTCGATTGCCCGTTCCCCGAGTCAATCGAACGGTGACGGCCTCACCGGCACCACCGAGGCTCGCCGGACAGATCGTTCCGCACCAGCCGGCAAGGTCATCGGGGGGAGTTCCGGAACGGCCGCCCCCTGGCGAACCGGGCGGCCACATGGTAGACTGATCCCCGCGTACTTCAGGTACCATTAGTGAGGGCATTAGGCCGCGCGCCGTGGCGGAGCGTCGGCTCCACGGTGCGCGGAGGAGGATGGTGCGATGATTTCGGAAGACGTGGTCAGGCAAGCGCTCGAGGAAGCTTCAGACTACTCTCAGGCCCAGGCAACCTCAGTGGTGGAGTCCATCGCGGAGGCGCAACCCGAGTTGTTCTCGTTCGTCGTCGAACTCACGGAAGACCTCTCCGAGGAGACGGTGAACGTGGCGTTGCAGATGTTCGTGACCATCATGCGCGCCTACGAGCTGGGCTCGCCTGAGCCTGTCAGGCGGATCGACCGCCGGGCGATGACACGCGCGTACAATAGGAACGAGGAGATGCTCGAAGCCCTCACCGACGCGGCGAAAGCAGGCATGAGCGAGAGGGCGGATCCCCCGCCCCTTCGCCAACCCCATCTGATGCGGTTTCTGGTGGAGACGGTGATGGAAGATGAGGAGCAGTTCACCGCGGAGGAGTCGGGCATGCTGTTTCTGGTGCTGAAGACGGTCATCGACGCTGTGGATACTGCCGCGAAGCCCTTGAGACGAAAGCCCAGACTCGGGCTGGTCACCAAGGAGTGACGTGGCCATGAGCTCACCATTTGACATCGGTCCTGCCCGGGCAGACGAAGTGCATGACCTGGCGGCCATCGCCGGATGGGCCTTCACTCCGTCGCCGGCGGATATGCTCCCCTGGTTCGAGAAGATCGGGCTGCCGAGCATCCGTGTCATCCGCGAGGACGCCCGGTCGGTCGGTATGCTGAGCATCATACGGATGGGGCAGTGGTTTGGAGGAGTGTCCGTGCCCTGCGCGGGTATCGGCGCGGTTGCCGTCTCCGCGCATCACCGTGGCCGGGGCGTGGCGACCCGCTTGATGCAGGCCGCGCTGCGTGAGATTCGAGATGCTGGCATGTCGCTTTCGGCGCTCTACCCTGCGACCCAGCCGCTCTATCGTGCGGTGGGGTATGAGCTGGCGGGAACCCGGTTCGAAGTCACGCTCCCCGCCGACGCCATAGACATCAAGGACCGGGGCCTGGAACTGAGGCCCGCCACCGACAGCGACCGGCCCGCCATGGAAGCCGCCTATGCTCGCCGGGCGCGATGGTCCCCGGGCAATCTCGACCGCGACCACTACTTGTGGGACCGGGTGCTGCATCCGAGAGGCGAACCTCCCCTGTCGTTTCTGATTCTGGGCCCCGCTGGGGTCGAGGGCTACGTGGTGATCTCAAAGGCCGCGCCCGGGACCATACCATCGGACTTCGTGGTCCATGATGTCGTCGCCGGCACGCCGGCTGCTGCACGGCGGCTGCTCTCCTTCTTCGCCGATCACCGGTCCGTGGCGAAGAACATCATCTGGTTCGGGCCGCCCAGTGACCCATTGCTGGCGGCGCTCCGGGAGCAGCCCTACACCGTCAAGGTCAGGTTCCAGTGGATGGTACGGATCGTTGACGTGATATCTGCGCTGGAGCAGCGGGGGTACCCCCGGTCCGCCGAGGGTGAACTGCATCTGATGGTCGATGATCCCCTGCTGCCCGAGAACAACGGGTGCTTCCTGCTGGAAGTGGCGGGCGGGAAAGGCTCGGTCAGGCGGAGCGGCCGGGGAACCTTCCGGGTGCATGTGCGCGGCCTTGCCCCGCTCTACACCGGGTTTCAGACGCCCGAGGCAGTTCGCGTGGCGGGATTGCTGGAGGCCGAGGAATGCGACCTTGGCGTCGCGGCCGAGCTGTTCGCCGGGCCGGCACCGTGGATGTCGGACATGTTCTGAAGCCGGTCCGCCGATCTCCGGAGCCGGTCGCTGACGTCAGACGAAAACCGGCGATGGGTTCGATCGAGGGCAATGGGGCAGGGGAACCCCCACCGCGGGCAAGGCTCCCGGTCGGGACGGCGGGGGAGTAAGGCCGCGAGCACTGGGGGACGCGATGGGCGTTGCCGTGATGTCCCGGGCGATGCGGGCAAGCAGCGTGAGCGACCCGGCAGCGACCGCATAGGCATGCCGGATGGATTCACAGCGGGCGCTCACGGTGTGTCCGATGCGAGTCACACCCGCGTGGATGGCCCCGGCAAAGCGGTCGCCCAAAGCGCTGTCGGGGGTGCCGAACATGAGGCTTATGAGCACGAGGACCCCGACGCCCGTCATGACCAGGCGGGGGGCGCCCCGCGCCTCCGTGTCCACATGCCGCGACATCATCGAAATGCTCCTCCTGCCGGCCGACCGCGCCATCGGGCGTCAGCCCACCCGAACCTGAGAACTCAGGTACCGTGGGCGTGATGGCACCGAGCGTCACCGGGTCGCTTTCGCCCGGTGACATGGCCTGATGCGAGACCGTGCAGTGAGTACTACCTCCTGACCGGGAGCCGTATTCGCGATAGGCCTGCGGTGCACGCCTCCGCGGGCCGCTGTGTCGAGCCGACGGGCTTCCCGGCCTCACTCCAGTGGGATGGCCCGACGGTGGGCAAGTCGGCCCCGGACGGGATGAGAACCCGGCGACGACGGGGGCGTACAGTCCGGCGGCCGCTCGAAGGCACCTCGAGACCGTGGAGAAACACGGAGTCCGCAGGCGAGATCGGGTGAAAAGGCGGGGAGAGTGAAACGAACGGCGGGTCAGGCGGCCATGGAAGTGGATTCGGGCGGGCCCGATCCGCGGCGACCAGCCTCAGCCGGTGGACAGGGTGCCGCGGCGCAGAATCCCGCCCTTACGCGCGGGAGCGAACGGCGAGCGCTCAGCTCGGTTTTACTCCGGTCTTCTTTGCCTTCTTCTCGGCCCGCTTCTCCTTGATGGATTTGCTGGGGGGCTTCTTCGTTTCCTTCTTCGTGTCGCGGCTCTTCGCCATGGTCGCTCCTCCTTAGGTGGGCACCATTGTGGGAGAGATTGACAGATTCCGGCCAAAGCTGGATGGAGGCAGTTTATGCGTCTGCCGCCGTGTCGCAAGCATGAACGGCCAGGCGGTCAGCCCGCAACGTGGAGCCCATCCCCCTCGACGACATCGCCTATCATCCAGCATGTCTCTCCGGTCCGTTCGAAGGCTTCCACGACGGCACTGGCCCGGGATGAGGGCACCGCTGCGAGAAGCCCTCCCGATGTCTCGGGAGAGAACAGGAGCGCGCGTCGCGTGCTCGGGATGTCATCCGTGAAGGAGACCCGCGATCCGTAGTAGTCTTCGTTTCGGCAGGCGCCACCCGGGAAGTAGTCCTCGTCGGCGTAGCGGAGCGCGCCGTCGAGCAGCGGCACCCGATCCAGATGCACCCGCAGTGCCACACCGCTCTTGTGCGCGATCTCCAGGGCGTGCCCCGCGAATCCGAAACCGGTGACATCGGTGCAGGCACGGCACCCGCCGGTCTGGAGCGCCCGCGCCGCCCCGCGGTTGAGCCGCAGCATTGAGGTCACTGCGCCGGCCATGTGGCCCTCGTCGGCGGCCTCGTTCTTGAATGCGGTGGTGATGACCCCGACGCCCAGCGGTTTGGTGAGGATGAGCACGTCGCCGGGCCGGGCGCCGGTCTTGGTGAACACGCGTTCGGGATGGACGATGCCTACGACAGAGAGCCCGTACTTGGGCTCGTCGTCATCAATGGTGTGGCCCCCGGCGATAGCCGCTCCCGCCTCCGCCACCTTGTCGGCCCCGCCAACCAGAATCGCGATGACGACCTCGGGCGGAAAACCTGCGGGAAAGGCACAGATGTTCAGGGCCAGCACGGCCTCTCCGCCCATGGCAAAGATGTCGCTTAGTGCGTTCGCCGCAGCGATCGCGCCGAACTGATAGGGATCATCCACGATGGGGGTGAAGAAGTCGACCGTGTGAATGGTGGCGATCTCGTCGCTGACGCGGAAAACCGCGGCGTCGTCGCCGGCGCCGAGGCCGACGGTGATCCGTGGATGATCCTCGGGTCGAAACAGGCGCTCCAGCGGGCGCAGGACCTGCGCCAGGGCCTCAGGCCCCCGTTTCGCGGCTCACCCCGCTGCCGTGGTCAGTTTCGTCAAGCGTATGGTCGTGCTGTCGGCCATTGTGTCCTCACCGGAAAGCAGACGGTGACGCCGGGCGCTGCTCCGCGTCGATGGCGCTCCTGAACGAACCCGCAATGTCATCCGGCGCCCGTCCGGGCGCAACCATGGGGATCAACGCCCCGGGAGGGGCGCACGAGTGCGGTGAATTCGATTCGTCGTCGCGCTGCCTCGCGGAAGCCTCACTCCCACGGCGGGGACCGCCGCGGCGAAGGCGCCGGCACCCCGGGCAGCGCCTCGCGCGACGGAGGCGGGCGGGTTACTTTGTCTCGCCTGCAGTCCGGGGTCGGCTCCATGACACCGTTGGGAGGACGTTTCCATGCGCATCGCGCTCATCGGCCACATACCCCACGACCGCTACCAGTTCACGGACGGGACGACCCATACGGGCTTCGGCGGAGTCCTGTATGGAGCGGCGGCTCTGGCCGGATCCATGCGCCCGGGGGACGAGGTCGTGCTGGTTTCCAGGGTCGGGGATGCTATCGCGCCCGCCATACTGGCGTTGGTGGCTGCCTATGGCCGGATCACGCCGCGCATCGATACCGTCCCCGGCCACGGATGGGTGGTCAATGCCGCCTACCTCGACGGAGAACGCCGCCGGGAACAACTCGTGGGCGGGGTTCCTCCCTGGACCGCGGCCGAACTCCTCGACGCGGTGGCAGGCTGCGACGCGGTGATCCTGAACATGGTCACGGGCTACGAGCTGGACCTGCCCGAATTCCGCGCCTTCGCGGCGGCCTGCCCGCTCCTGCATCTCGACTTTCACAGTCTCGCGCTCGGCCGCGACCCCTCGGGCATGCGCGTCCCGGCCCGGAACCCGGCGGCTCGCGAGTGGTGCGAGCGCGCCCGCCTGCTCCAGATGAACCGTTCCGAGTTGAGATCCGTTCTCCCGGACGTGGAACCCCTCGACGCGGTCTCCACGCTCTTGTCCTGGGGGCCGGAGTGGGTGGCGATCACCGACGGCAGCAACGGCGTGCATGTGGCCGAGGCGGGGCGGGCATGGAACCTGGCTGCAGTGGCACCAACAATCACACCCGTGGACCCCACGGGATGCGGGGATGTGTTCGGGGCGTGCCTCCTGGTGGGCCTACTCCGGGGGCTTCCGGCGATCGAGGCATCCCACTCCGCTGAGCAGGTGGCCCGCCGTAACGCCGACCACCGCGGCGTCCCCACGCCGGAGCGCCTTCGGGAGATGTTCAACCCTGCTATTCGATGAGCCGGTCCTGCCCGCGGGATCCGGCGGCGCCCTCAGAAGCCCGTGACGGTGATGGCGCCGGTGATGGCTTCCAGGTCGATTCGACCATTGCCGCTGCCCAGAGTGCCGGTGACACGGGTCGGGCTGATTGATGCGCCGTCCAACGTGACACCGATGAGGGTGATCAGGCCCGTGACGAGCTTGGCCGAGAACGTCGCCGAGGTCGTTGAGGGGATCTCGAGAGTGACGGCGCCGGTCACGAGGCTGATCTCGCAGACCCCTCCTGCGGGCAGGTAGTTCTCGGCAACGACGTTGCCGGTCACGGCCTCGACGTCGAGACTGCCGTGGATTCCGTCGAGCCGGATGTCCCCGGTGGTCAGATCCACCTCCACGTCTCCCGTGCAGTCCGACACGGTGACGAGCCCCGTGGTGCACCGGACGGTGACGTCCTGGGCCACCGATTGCACGTCAACGTTTCCGCTCACGTTCGCCGCCGACGTCTCCCACGAAGCAGGGATGATGATCTCGTAGTCGACGATGTACTGCCGTCCATGGGTGTCGCCCGGCTGCTGTGTCGTGACGTCGACTCGCGTGCCTGAGGATGTCACCAGAACCTGGAGGTCCCCGAGGTGCGCTTCCGCGTCGGCCACGCTCTCGGACTTGACCCGCCGGCAGCCGATGATCACGACGGTATCCGATTCGGCCACGCCGGCGATCTTGATGGAACCGGTCACCCCCTCGACCACCAGCAGCGAGCGGGCGTCGGCGGGTACGGTGAACCGAAAGGACGCGGAGGCCTCGAAGTCGGTGTTGTCGACCACCCCGCTCCCCGGCCCCGTCGTGCCGTCATCACACGACGACACCAGAATGACCAGGAGAAATGGGGCGACCACAGGAAGGAACCGCCTTGGCATGGTCAATGCTGTCGATTGTCTCGGCGTCATCTCTGCTCTCCTGTGCCGATCGCCACGGGGATCACGCCCCGCGTGGAGGAGTCGCCCGGGCCCGCGGATCGGTGCGCCTCCCGTCGTCGAGCCGCGACTGACCGGCTCCCCGTAGGCTACCCCGTGCCGGGGAGCGCGTTCCGTAGACCCGCGCTCGACACTGCACGCCGCGGCCGGGGCGCGGGGCTGTTCACGCATGGGGGCCAGCCCGCAACGCTTCGATCAGGGCCCGCGGGTCACTGGTGGGGTTCAGGCACGTCTCACCCCGGCACACGTAGGCTGTTGCCCGACCATCCGCCGGGGCGCTTCCGATGCCGGGCAGGGGGCTCGCCCGGTGGAAACCCTCCCCGGCAAGGGTCACGACAGTGGCCGGGAGGAAGAGCCCCCTCACGGCGCCCACCAAAGCGTTGGTGTCGTCTGCGCCGGGTGTTCCGACGATGACGATCTCCGTCGCGGGACCCAGGAGGTGATCCAGTCCCATGAGAAGGAGAGTATGGGCGCTGGGAGCAGCGCCCACCCGGGCGGCGACCGCGGAGGCGAGGGTTCGCGCATGCGCCTCCCATCGGCCATCACCGGTCATCCGGCCGAGACGGACCAGGTTGCCCAGCGCGACGGAATTGGCCGACGGGATCGCGCCGTCGTACACGTCCTTGGTTCGCATGATGATGGTTTCGGCGTCGTCGGACGTGAAGAAGAACCCGCCGCGCGGATCTCCGAAGCGGTCCACGAGCCGTTCGGTCAACTCCAGAGCGGCGGTCAGGAATGCCGTATCGAATGTTGCCTCGTAGAGCTCCAGGAGACCCCAGCCCAGAAAGGCGTAGTCGTCCGCGAAACCGTGGATGGCGACGTCTCCGTCGCGCCATCGGTGCAGCAGGCGGCCGTCGGCGGCGCGCATGGAGGTCAGGATGAACTCGGCGGCCCGCCGGGCGGCGTCGGCATAGAGTGGTTCGCCCAAGGCGGCGGCGGCCTTGGCCAGCGCCGCGATCATCAGACCGTTCCAGTCGGCAAGGATCTTGTCATCCCGTTGGGGGCGCACCCTGATGGTCCGCGCGGTGAGAAGTGCGGCACGGGCGGCCTCCAGCCGGCTGGCCGCTTCCCCCTCGGAGATCCCGCTGGCCACGCCGACCTCCGCCAGGGGCCGGGCACGATGCAGGATGTTCCGGCGCTCGGCCGTGCCGCCGGCCTCCGCGCTGAAGTTGCCCTCGGGGCGCACCTCGAATGCCTGGAGCACGAAAGGCACGTCATCGTGCGGCACCACCGCTCTGATCTCTTCCTCGGTCCACAGGTAGAAGGCACCCTCCTCGCCCTCGCTGTCGGCATCCTCGGCGGACGCGAACGCTCCTTCGGGCAGCAGCAGGTCCCGCAGCACGTAGGCGATGATCTCCCGGGCCGTATCGGAAAACAGGGAGTTGCCCGTGGCCTGAAATGCCTCGGTGTAGGCCATGATGAGCAGCGCCTGGTCGTAGAGCATCTTCTCGAAATGGGGCACGAGCCAGCGCGCATCGGTGGAATAGCGATGGAACCCGAATCCGACGTGATCGTACATTCCGCCCCGCCTCATGGCAGTGAGGGTCTGTTCCACCATCGTAAGCGCCCGCGGATTGCCCGATCGTCTCCAGTATCGTAACAAGAACATCAGGGTGTGGGGCGTGGGGAACTTGGGGGCGTTGCCGAATCCCCCATGCCGTTCGTCGAATCGCCGTGAAAGCTCCCAGAATGCCTCCTCGATGACCGCCCTTTCCAGCGGAGGACCGCCCGATCGCGGCGTCCGCGCGAGGGTTTTGGCCATCTGTTCACCCACGTCATGGAGCGCCGCCCGATCGGTATCCCAGACTCCCCTGATCCGGGGAACCAGCTCGACCAGGCCGGCCCGGCCGTACCGCGCCCGCGGGGGCAGGTAGGTCGTCGCATAGAAGGGCACCTTGTCCGCCGTCATGAAGATCGACAGCGGCCATCCGCCGCCGCGGGTCATGGCCTGGCACGCCGCCATGTAGATCGAATCGATGTCGGGCCGTTCCTCACGATCAACCTTGATGCACACGAAGGCGTCATTGAGCAGCGCGGCCACCTCTTCGTCCTCGAAGGATTCGTGGGCCATGACGTGGCACCAGTGACAGGTGGAGTAGCCGATGGAGAGGAAGATCGGTTTGTCGTCGGCCCGGGCTCGCGCAAACGCCTCCTCCCCCCAGGGATACCAGTCAACGGGGTTGGTCGCGTGCTGCAGCAGATACGGGCTTCTCTCGCCGGAGAGCCGGTTGACCGGCAGTTCCGGCGTTGCATGGTCCGAAGGGGGGCGGGGCGGAGGGCTCACGGAGGTACCTTTCGAGTGTCGTGTCTCAGGCAAACTGCCGGGAAGGAGAGCAAGAAAGGTTCCGAGCGGGTTTCAGGGGGGAGTTCCGGGGCGACCCCGGCCGGCACGGTATCGAACCGGTCGCGCCGCACCGCCGCCGGGAATGTCACGGCGATCGAATGCCTCGGCATTCGCGGTGCGGGGCACTAGAGATCGAAGTCATCCTCCCCGGCACGGTTGGACCGCGCGAGCTCTGCGTCCGCGCCGTCCACCGCCATCACCATGAAGGTCCAGTTCACGCCCGGGTCGCCGGCGCCGGTGGAGGTCGCCCAGGTCGTAGCCGTGCCCGACAGCACATCAAGACGATGCTCGTACGGGGCGACCACCCCCGGAGCGAAGAAGGCGGTGCCGGGCGCGCCGTACACCCAGAATGCCGCCGTTCCGTCGCATGGCGCCCAGTCGAGCCTGATGTCGCCGCCGTCTATCGAAGCAAGGAGCGAGAATGCCCCGGAGAAGTGGAGACGCAGGAGATTCAGGTAGGGCCGAAGCGCACCGGTGGTTGCCGATGGCGCGCTGCCGTCCAGCACCCGGTTGCCCCCCTCGGGATACCATCCCCAGTTGTAGACCGAATTCCCGTCATCCCCGTCCCATCGGAACTCGACGATCAGATTCTGAAGGCCATCGTACGCGAAGGGTGTGTCGAAGACGAGCCCCTCCCACTCGTTGTTCGTCCAGCCGATGTTCAGCGTGGGGACGGCGAACACGGTCTGAGGCGTGTTTCCGCCATAGTTGTCGGCATAGGTGGCGGTGAGTTGGCTCACGGGAGTGTGGCAGAGGAGGACCTGGGCATCGTTGAACGTGCCATGATTGTACTGCGCGCTACCGCAGAGAAGCTGCACTTCGCGAAGCGAAGCGGGCCCCGCCATCTCGTCGGACAGTACCAGGACCTGGTACCGGGCTCCATTCCCTCAGTCGCCGCAGAACGGTCGGTTCAGCAGGGCTCCAGGTGTCGCGCCGATCTGAACGTAATCGGCACAGAGGGGGAGCGCAGCCAGGGCAAGCGGCACAAGCGCGCGGGATGCAGGGTGCATCGAGGCCTCCTGACGTGATACGCGGGTCAAATGTGGGCATGTCGGCGCCGCGGCTAGTGCCGCGGCCGCACGCGGGGAGGACTGCGGATGAACTTGGGCTTGACCGCCGGGTATGGCAATGGTGGATTCCATGGAGATCCGTGCGCAACGTCAGTCAACCCCAGCGAGGTGGCGGAAGTGGAACGCATCGCCCTCGGCAAACGCCCGGCAACGATAGGAGCCCTGGCAAACACCCATGGGGCGCTCCCCGCTGCCGTGCTGGATGCCTTGTGGGGCTGCGATCTTGTGGTCCATGCCGGCGACATCGGCGAGAACGCGACGCTGGCGGCGCTGGCCGCCGAGGGGCCCCTGGTCGCGGTGCGCGGCAACAGCGACCGACGCCCGCCTTTCAGCGAACTCCCGGACGCCGTCGAGATAACGGTGGGCGCGACCCGCATCCTCGCCGTGCACAATCATGCGGCCCTGGCGTGGTCGCCGGCTGAGAGAGGGTTCCAGGTGGTCATCTCAGGATTGTGGCATCAACCATCGGTCACTACTCGGGAGGGTGTGATGGTCGTGAGCCCCGGAAGCGCCGCGCCGGGATGGCCGGGCATGCCGGTCAGCATCGCACGCGTCCGGGTCTCGGATTCGGGGGTGGAGCCGACCATCGTGAGGATCGAGCCTGCCCCAACCCCATAGGAAACCGACGTGAGGAGAGGAGCGTAGGAGTGGAGCACTATCTGGAGGCCAGCCCCGCGGTAGTGTTGCGGGAGGAGTTCGACGACTGGGCCGTCCTGTTCGATCCCGAGACCGGTGCCGGATTCAGCCTGAATCCCGTTGGAGTCTTCGTCTGGCGGCACCTCGACGGGCGCCACTCCGTAGATGACATCATGGACGCCATGCGCCGGGAGTTCGCGGAAGTGCCGGAAGACGCCCGCGCGCACATGGAAGAACTCATCCAGTCGCTGGTCGACAAGGGTCTTGTCGGACGGGTCATGCGGCAGGGTTAGTCAGGCCGGCGTCAAGCCGCCGGGGGCGCCGAATGGTCTTCTGCTGTAGAAGAACAGCCGCCCGCTCTCCGGCGAGGGCGGGCTCAGATCCCGCAGGCTGGCGAAGACCCCGAGTTCCGCGAACCCGGCGGCCTGGAGCATAGCGCGAATCGCCTCGATCCGGTAGCCTCTTTCATGATGCTGCTCGTCCACGCGGCGCCAGTGTTCGCCCTCCCGGAGGAAGGCGGTGATCCGGAGGGTCGCGGTATCGGCCTCGAAGTCGTAGCGGGGGCGATGCACTTCGAACACGCCGCCGTCATCACGCTGGACGTAGCATTCAGTCCGCCGCCAGTTCACCGCCAGGCCGTAGGTGGTGTTCATGTCGAATGCGTAGAGGCCCCCGGGCGCCAGCGCCCCGAAGGCGGAGCCAAACGCCCTCCCCAGAGCCTCCTCGGAGACAAGGTAGTTAAGACTATCGTACCAGCACGTGACGAGGTCGAACTGCCCGCGGAACGGAAGATGGCGCATGTCGCCGCAGAGGAATCGGACGCTGACGCCGGCGGCCGCGGCCCGCTGCCCTGCCAGCGCGATCATGCGCGGTGAGGCATCGATGCCCGTGACATCGACGCCTCGGGCGGCCATGGCAACCGCGAAGGAGCCTTCTCCGCACGCGGCGTCGAGCACCCTCTGCGGCGCGGCATCGAAACGCTCGAGGATCGGGGGCAGCACCTCGGCGATCCGCACCGAGAACGCGGGGTAGTCTCCCCGGGCGTAGATTTCGGCAAACTCGCCGTAGACGGGCATGGAACGCTCCTCACAGATGACACGGGCCTGACTCCGGGGGACGCGCAGGGGGGATAGAGCCCCTGCGGGACGGAGATCCTCGTCCCACCTCGCCGGCACGCGGATGATCGCACGGCCGGCCTCTTCACGCAAGCGAGCCGCCTCCTCCCCGTTCGAGGCGTAGCGTGTGAGCACCGGTCTCGTCCATTTCCTGCCCGCAGGCACTTGCGCATAACCGGATCATTGGTTTTGTACGGGGCGATTCTCGCTCCCTTTGCTTTGGGTATCCTGAGTGTCTCGATCGAAGGCAAGGAGCTCTCATGCACGGAACCGCCCTTCTCATCGCGGCATGCTGCCTGTCCGCGCCGGGTGTCCTCGCCGATCTCGAGATCGGCATGAACGTGGCCGGGCCGACAGACTGGAACAGCGAGTACCCCTTCGTCAACATCATGAAGCTGGGCAGATCATGGGGAACCTGCAACGTCGCGTGGCATCCGAGTGGGCAGAACCTGTGGGACACGCAACTGATCGACTCCGTCGCCGTGGACGAGAACGGCTATCCTCTGGAGCTCCCGTTCGAGGTTGACCATCCGAATGCCGACACGTCCCAAGCGGTGTTCTCCGTGTGGACGAACACTTCCAGCCTGCCCTCGGGCACCTACATCCTGCTGTATGACGGCCAGGGAACGTTCGACTTTGACTTCGATGCCGAGATCACCTCTGTGACCCCGGGCCGACTCGAAGTGTCGGTTCAGCCTGCGGCCGGGATCATGAAGATGGAGATCCTCGGTTCGACCCAGGGAGACCATGTCAGGAACATCCGGTTCCTTCTCCCCGGGACGGAGGCCACCTATCAGGACGAGCCGTGGTCAGCGGAGTGGAAGGAGAAGTTGGCGCCCTTCACGACGATTCGCTTCATGGATTGGGGGTGCACGAACAACTCGATCCTGCGCACCTGGGATCAGAGGCCCGCCGTCGATGACTACACCTACACCATCAGCGGCATCCCCTACGAGTGGATGGTCTGGACCTGCAACGAGATTGATGCAGACCCGTGGGTCTGTGTTCCCCACCTTGCCGACAGCCAGTATGTGGCCAATCTGGCCACATTGTTCAGAGACAGCCTGGACGCGGAGCGCACCATCTACGTAGAGTACTCCAACGAGCTGTGGAACTGGATGTTCGCCCAGGCGCACTATGGGCTCGACTCCCTGGATCAGGGCCTCCCATGGCCGGAGCGGCTCGGCCCCAGGATCGAAGACGTCATGGCCATCTGGACGGATGTGTTCGCAGGTCAGACGAACAGGCTCGTGCGCGTCGTGGGATCACAGACCTACTACCTCGACATCGTCGACCGGATCCTCGATTACGTCGATCCCGATGTCGTGGACGCGTTGGCCGCCACCTGGTATGTGGGGCTGAACGGCGACTCGCTTGCCTCCTATGGGGCCGGGCTCACCGCCGACAAGGTCTTCGAGCTGGCATACGGGGAACTGCGGGGCGACCTGTCATACTTCCTGCGCGGCAACAAGGCCATCGCCGACGATGAAGGTCTGAGGTTCGTCTACTACGAGGGCGGCCAGCACTTCACCCCCACTCCGTTCGGCAGCGTGCAGCCGTACAACCAGGTGCTGGAGGATGTCCAGACTGATCCCGAGATGTACGCGTTCTACTGTGAACTGCTCGACACGGTCCGCGCCGTGGATGAGCACTCGCTGGTCACGCACTTCAG
>JALOPK010000334.1 GCA_025453925.1 Candidatus Eiseniibacteriota bacterium
AGGTGCGCGACCGGGTTGACGCCATGACCGCGGCGGCGCGCGTTCTGGGGTGCTCACTCCCCGATCCCCTCATGACCATGTCGTTCTTGGCCCTTCCGGTGATCCCGGAGTTGAAGCTCACCGACAAGGGCCTGGTGGATGTGGGCCGATTCGAAATCGTGCCGCTGTTCGTGTGACATGCATCCATCACGCCACGGCGACGCCCGATCGTTCACGGGGGCTTCCCCCGGTCCGGACGAGCCCGGCGCAGCGGCAACTCGCCGGCCCGTATCAGCGTCGCCGTGGCCCCTGCGCCTGACCGCACCCGGCGGAGGCCAGGCCGCGGTAGAAGATCTGCTGAGGAGGTGCGCGCCGCGCCGCGTCGTGGACATCGCCACGGGACTGGGAAACGTCCTCCACTGGGTCCTTGGCGCGTGTCCGTCATGCGGTCACCTCATCGGCATCGATGTGGCGTTGGCCGCCCTGAGATCCGCCCGCACAGCCCTCACCGACAGGCGGGTGAGGCTTCTCGCCATGGATGGTGCACACCTCGCGATGCGAGATGCCTCCGTGGACATGGTGACCCTCGCGTATTCGCTCCACCACCTCCCTGACGTGGCGGGCACCCTGCGCGAGGCAGGGAGAGTCCTCATGCCGGGCGGGCGGCTGCTGATTGTGGAAATGCACCGCGACGAGGCTCTGCCCAGCCAGGCTCTTCACAATGACATGCACGGCTGGTGGGCGGCCGTCGACACCGCGGTCGGCGTCTCTCACCGGCGGATCTACACCCGCGGCCAGATCCTCCAGTTCATTGCGCCGCTGGCCATGGAGGAGATCACGGTCATCGAGGATCCCGGTGACGAGTCGCAGGCGCGTGACGAGGAGGTGCTCCAGGTGTACCGGAAGAGATTCGATACCTATGCCGACAAAGCGCGCGGGCAGGTCCAGTACGAATCACTCGTGGCGCGGGGACAAGAGTTGAAAGCCCGGATGCTCCAGACCGGGTGCTCGCTTCCCCGGGCGGTCATCGTGACGGCGCGGAAGCCCCGCGAGGGATGACGGTTTCCCGCAGACGCTCTGCTACGTACTCGGATTCACACATACGATCGCATTCGATCGCCGTTGCATCCCGAGTCCGCCAGCCAGCGGATTGCTCGACGGGCGAGATATCATCTCGGATATCTGCCCTCCGCGCTCGCCCCCTGCCCGGTCGCCCCGTCACTCTCGGCGCGTGACCGCGCGTATGAACGCGAGTACTATGGGATCTCCTTCTGGAAGATCGTGTAAGTCTTGGACGGAACCGCCCGCATGAACGCCGCCAGGTTGATCGTGGATGCATTGCCCTCCAGCACCCACCCCAGATCGCCGTACTCATACCCCGCCCGCTGCGTGAGCATCTTCTGCTGCCACAGCATGACACCGTCGAGGCCCAGCCTCCGGTACTGCTTCTTCACCCCCAAGTACCCGACCCGGAAGCCCGTGATACGTCCCTTGGTGAGAAGCATCCTCACTGCGCGAACGAGCTCGCAGCGGCGGCACCACGGCAGCGGTGCCATGCGCTCGAAGATGTTGGGCACCCCCCCGAAGAAGGCGGCCAACTCGCCCTTCACGTAGAGGAAAAGGAACAGATCCTTGTCCATGATGAGGGCCAGGTCCTTCATGATGGTCGAGAACTCCTCCTCCGTGAACGGCACGAAGCCGAAGTTGTCATGCCACGCTTCGTTGTAGACCTCGAGCATCTCCTTGGTCCGCAGCGCGAAGGGCCGCTCCCCAAACCGTTCCACCGTCACCTGGAACCGCTCCATCACCCGCCTGCCGACCCGTTCGAGCTTCTCCTCCATCGGGTTCATCACCGGCACCTCCCAGGAGAACACTCGGCAAAGCGGCGCAAATCCGACTGCCTGGAGGAGGTCAGCGTAGTAGGGCTTGTTGAAGTGGTAGTAGACCACGGGCCGTGAATCGAACCCGGCGGTCAGCACGCCGGGCGTCGCCTCGTTGAAGGGAAGGTTCTGCGGCCCCCGGATCACCGTCATCCCATGCTGTTTCAGCCACCGCGCCGCTTCCTCCAGCAACACCGCCGCAACCCCGGTGTCGTCCACGCATTCGAACTGGCCGAAGAACCCCGCCCGGTCATTCCACCGGGCATTGTGGCGATGGTTTACCAGCGCCATGCAGCGCCCGACGGTTTCACCGCCGGCCTGCGCGAGGAAGAATCTGATCTCCGCGTGGCGGAAAAACAGGTTGCCGGGCTCGAAGAAGCCGCGAATCCCCAGGAGCTTCAGACCGAGATACTCGTAGTCAAGCAGAGGTATGTAGCGCGGTTCGTGGCGGTAATGCTTCCAGTGGAAGGCCACGAATCGTCTGAGCAACGCACGGTCCTGCTTCGTGGTGTTGCCGAACTGCAGGACACTGACGCCGGACATCACCCCTAACCGTCGCGTGAGGGCGTCATGACCGCGCAGAGCGCGGCAATCAGATCGGCTTCCTCTTCGGGAAACACCGTGCGCACGTCAACCACCACACGATCGTTGGCAATCCGCACGAACACCGATGGGGTGCCCTGCCGAAGACGGCGGGCCGCCTCGGTTGCCCCTGCGGGTCCGGGGGCGATCTCGAGAAGCGTGGTGGGAAGTTCGAGCACGGGAAACGCCCCGCTTCCCGCCCTGGAGACGCCGCGCGAGAGCGTCACCCCGGAACCACACCGGGACCTCAGCGCACGAGCCAGCCGTTTCGCCCGCCCCGCCAGCTCGCCGGCCGAAGCGGTGATCATCCGCAGGGCCGGCACGCGCGAGACCGCCTCATCCGGGTCAAGCAGGAGCCGCAGCGTCGCCTCCATGGAGGCCAGCACCAGCTTGTCGACTCTGACGGCCCGCGCCAGCGGATGAGCCCGTAGCTGCTCGATGAGGCGCCTTGAACCGATGGCGATTCCGGCCTGGGGCCCGCCCACGAGCTTGTCTCCACTGAAAGTCACCACGTCGGCGCCACGCTGGATCGAGGAAGCGGCCGTGGGCTCGCCGTCGAGGCCATGGGGCGCCAGGTCCACCAGGGAACCGGATCCCATGTCGTGAATCAAGAGCGCTTCCCTGGCCTTTGCCAGCGGGGCGAGTTCCTCCAACGGAACGGAGCTGGTGAAGCCCTGAATGGCATAGTTGGAGGTGTGCACCTTCATGATGGCGGCGGTCTGGCCGGTGATGGCCGCCTCGTAGTCTCTCAGGTGCGTGCGGTTGGTACAGCCGACTTCCACCAGGACGGCGCCGCTCTGGGCCATCACCTCCGGGATGCGATAGGAACCGCCGATCTCGACCAACTCGCCGCGCGAGACGATGACCTCCCGGCCCTTCGCCAATGCCGCCAGGGTCAGAAGCGTGGCAGCGGCGTTGTTGTTCACGATAGTGGCCGCCTCGCATCCCGCAATGTGGCGGAGCAGCGATTCGACATGGGCCTCGCGGAGGCTGCGCGCACCTTCTTCGAGATCAGCCTGCACATTGCAGAACCGAGCAGCCTCCACCAGGGCCTCGATGGCCTCGTCAGCCAGGGGTGCGCGCCCCAGACCGGTGTGGAGTACCACGCCGGTGGCGTTGATCACCCGACGCAGCCCGGGGCCGAGGGAATCTCGAGTCTCCGCGACAATCCGCACTGCCAATTCGTGCCTCGTCTCGTCGATCCGGGTTCCTCGCTGGAGCAGGTCTCTGTATGAGGCGATGATCTCCCGGGCGCGCAGCGCCACCAACGCCCGGGGCGCGGCGAACTGCGCGATCACGGCATCGACTACCTCGTTGACTGATGGCAGAATTGCGAGGGCCTGGTGGCTGTCGTGCACGGTATCTCCTTTTTGGCAAGAACGTGCAACGTAGCATGCACGACCGAGAAGGTCAAAGGCGGCTCGGGGGCGGGCTGTCCCGCTTCACGGTCCGGATCCGGTGAGCCATCTCCCACCTTCGAGGAATCGCCGGTCAGCCGTCACGATTCTAGTGCAGTGTCCGAAAAGGGGCTTTGCAACGTTTGATCGTGGCGAGGATGGTGTCGACATCCTTGGTCCATGTGAATGGTTTCGGAGCTGCATTGTTCTCCGCGAGGTAGTCGTTGATGGCGGAAACAAGGTGTTCGATGCTTTGAAACACGCCCCGGCGGATCCGCTTGCGGGTGATC
>JALOPK010000335.1 GCA_025453925.1 Candidatus Eiseniibacteriota bacterium
ACCAGCCCGTCGAGGGTCAACGCATCATCACTGCCGGTGAGCTGCGAGTCGGGCAAGCGCTTCCTCGAAGTCCGTCGCCGGCGTACTCCCGAAGCTCAGCCTCAGGTGACCCTCGCCCGCGGGTCCGAATGCGGAACCGGGAATCAACGCCACGCCCGTCTCGCTCAATACTCTGGTGGCGGTGTCGAGGCTGTTGGACGTCCCGCGATAGGGGAGGAACGAGAAGATGCCGCCGCCCGTCGGACGCCACCGGAAGAAGGATGATGCTTCCAGGGCCTGACGGACTGATCGCCGCCGGCGGTCAAGGTCATCCAGCCGTACTCGCATCCATTCCTCAAAGGGCCCCTCCAGAACGAGCCGCAGGAGCACCTGGGCGCTCACAGGTGCACAGATGGCAACGCAATCGTGGACCTTGAGCGCCTGTTCCATCACGTGGGGAGGCGCGATCAAATATCCCAACCGCCATCCCGCCATGCCCAGGCTCTTGGAGAAGCTGCCCACGAGGATGGTCACGCCGCGCGTCCGAGCGTCGCGCCAGGGGTGCCATCCTCGTGGAGGGCTGAAGGTGATCCTCTCGTATGTCTCATCGAGGATGAGGGCCGTGCCCGACGCCGCGCATGCCTCCGAGATCAGACGGAGGGAGCATTCCTCAACGACGGATCCGGTAGGGTTGGCGGGGTCCACGACGACCACTGCGGCGCAGCCCGACCGGATCTCGCTGATGATCCCCGCGGCGTTCAGGTGGAACCCCGATTCATCCTCCCGCATGGGAACGAACCGGGGGGTCAGCGCGAGGAACTGCACGGCGAACAGGTGATCGAAGTAGTAGGGGTCGGTGAGTACGACACGTTGTCCGGGGTCGGCAACCGCTGTGAGCGCCCCCAGGAAGGCCTGGCTGGCCCCGGTGGTGAGGTGAATCTCCGTGGCCGGATCAACGACAAGGCGCCGCGGGGTGAACCACAGGTCAGACAGGAGCTGGCGCACCTCGGGTAGGCCGGGATCGGGACTGTAACGGTGCAGCTCAGGCGCGTGCACACCGGAGGCGAGCCCCGCCAGAGCCCATTCCGGCGGCCCATACCACGGGACAGCCTGCCCGAGCCTGATGACCTTGGCCCCGGTTTGCTCGCGGGCCTGGGCCAGGGTCGCAATCCGGGCAATGGGCGGCGACACGATGGATGTCACCCGATCACTCGGCCGGATCGAGCCGGGAGACTTGATCACCAATGAGGCTTTCCCTCGCTCAGCGTACCGCGTGGTCCGAAGCTGCGGCAAGGCCGCGCATGAGATCTTCGCGTCGATCCAGCAACCGGGATGGCACACGACGACCAGCCCGCTCCATCAGATATGCGGTGAGCAGCGGCAGGGCGACGGTCGCGTCAAGATAGACGACTACGGTGCGGTGCAACTCATCGGGATTCACCTTGCCCCAACTCACGGCCTCCGATGGAGTCGCTCCTGACAGCCCACCGGTATCGGGCCGGGCATCGGTTACCTGCACCATGAAGTCGTGCCCGACATCCGCGAGTCCGAGCACCTCCTGGAGATGCGGCTCGGTCTGGAGAGCGAAGTTCTTCGGCGTACCTCCTCCGACGATCACCACCGCGCTCTTCTTCCCCGCGCGCTTGGCATCCCAGACGATGGCGGCGGACAGATTGACGTCACCGGTGACGTCAATCATCGGTCCCTTTCCGCGCAGCGACAGTGCCGCCAGGTTCATTCCGATGGAACTGTCCCCTGGTGCGGGGCAGAACACCGGTATCGAGAGCTCCGCAGCCGTGTCGAGTACGGTTGGATGGGGAACACCGCGCGCCGCTCGCGCAATCCCCGCCGCACGCCCAAGCACGGCATGGAGTTCGGGTGTCGTGAAAGGTCGCGTGGGAACGAACTCGAGAGTCGACCTCACGAATTCGTCTGTGGAGAGGAGGACCTCGTAGGGCATGACGATGTCGTAGATGCGCACCAGCCCCTCCTTGCGGAGCTCCCGGTCGTCCAGGTTCGGTCTCCCGGCCATCAGCGGTTTGTCCAGGGCGTGATGCAGGTCATGATAGAGATTGGCCCCCGTGGCCACGAGCCAGTCGATCCAGCCTGCCCGCATGAGGGGCGCCAGGCAGGAGCCGCCGAGGCCCGCGGGCGTGAGGGCTCCGCTGATGGTCCACCCGACGGTCACGTCTGGCTTCAGCACCTCCCGGGCCAGAAGCTGGCAGGCCTCCTTCAGACGGGCCGAGTTGTAGGCGAGGAACGTGGTGTCGATCAATTCCGAAGTGGATGCGCCGGCAACGACAGGGGAGGGTGCGATTCTTCGCGCCCGATCCATGGCGTCATGCATGAGTTGCTCCTTGGCAGCGGGATCCATCCAGTCAACTCGAATCAACTCAAATTGGCCCGTAGCGGCCTTGGATCAAAGCACAACGAGGGGAGCGGGATTCCCGCTCCCCTCGCGTGTGGAAAGATTCTATCCGGCGCTAGCGCAGGACCACGATTCGTGTGCTCAGGGTCGAGCCCTGAGCCTGCAGCTTCACCAGATAGGTGCCGTTGGCGACATGCCGGTTGCCCGTGTCACGGACGTTCCAGCGGGCCATGTAGACGCCGGCATCCTGGATGCCGCGGAAGAGGGTGCTGACCTGGCGGCCGGCCAGATCATAGACCGCCAACTCGACTTCACCCGATCTCGGAAGATCATATCGGAACACGGTGAAATCGGAGCAGGGGTTTGGCCAGTTGTTGCCCAGGACGGCAACCTGCGGCACCGGTGCGCCCTCGATCTCCCGGATAGACTGATCCCCGAACACCACGGCAAGCTCCTGGAACTGCTCGGTGGTGGACAGAACGCCGACATGGTTCATGGCGAACCCGGCCTCGTTGTCCAAGGGCGTTGTTCCACCGTTGAGGGTGTCAACGCCAGGATAGTACACACCGTACTTGTACAGGATCGTGCTCAGAGTGCCGACGGGCGCGAGCACGTCGGAGGTCCAGACCATGTCACCGGCTGTCTGATCGCCATGGCTGCCGTCGTCGTACATCCGGATCATGTCGGTGGTGTCCTCCGAGACCCACGCACCCGGCCACTGGAGGGGGCCGACCGTTCCGTCGTCACCGGCGAGCCACACGCTGGAAATCATGGGGAACGGCTCCCCGGTGTACCAGCATTCCGCATTTGTCACGTCAACACTGAATCTGAGGGTGGCATCGACAGTCAGGGGCTGGCCTGACGGGAAGACGTTGGGAACCCGGGCAGGCAGTTCCATGTCACCGACGAAGTTGAACAGGTGGTTGGCCCCGATTTCCCAGCCCGAATCCAGCCAGTTGTCATCCGGGAATGCCTTGAACTTCCACCCGAACTCGGTCTCGTGGGCAGCGATTATCTCGCGGCTCCACTTGTACAGGGTCGGGTTGAACAGGTCGGGGATCATCGGCTCGGTGTTGCCCCAGCCTTCGAATCCGCCACGCACCGCGATGGTCTCCGTGCCCGGGTCGAACCACCCGTCGGCCAGGAGTTGGGCCATGTCGGCCTGGAACACGACCACGCCGGTGTCAATGGCGACCGGGGTGGGTTCTTCGTTGTTCCACCACGCCCATACGATCGTCATGTCTTCGGCGGGTATGGTCAGGGAGCGGTTGTCGATGCCCTCCCACTCATCCGGGCCGGCACCGCGCACGAACTTGTACCCGATGGCTGTGCCCACGCTCGCCGCAGGTACGGTTACCTGGCCGGAGTGGTAGAAGGTTTCTGCTTCACGGGCCAGCACAACATTGCTGCCCCACGAGAGATTGCCGATGGCGGACCCGTCTGCCGCGACACCCCCACGCATGCCCACTTCATGGACGCCGGGCTGGAAGATGGCGTTGCTCTCCATGTTCACCCTGAACCAGAGGTCGATGTCGGCCGTTGGGGTGAAGGGAGGTGTCGTGTCCATGTTGTAGTAGACAAGGTCGAGGACCGTGTCGGTTGCCGGGATGACCAGCATTTTGTTCGCCGTGTCTTCCCATCCGCCGAACTCATCACCGGCGTAGAACTTGTACTCCAGGGTGTTCCCAACCTCGCTGGCAGCGAACGTCGCCACTGCTTCCCAGTAGTCGCCCTCGATCTGCGTGAGATCCACGGAACCGTTGTCCCATGTGAGG
>JALOPK010000052.1 GCA_025453925.1 Candidatus Eiseniibacteriota bacterium
CCATGCGGAAATAGCCGCGCACCAAATGGCGTAGGCGCTCGATGCCTGCATCACCGACCAGAAGGGATGGGGTGAACTTCATATTCAGCAGGGTGCCCCCGGTTTTGATGTGATCCATTTTCGCCGCCGACCGGAAGACTGCGGTGGGGCCACGCCGGTCGGCGCCCTGTACCGGGGAGATGCCCTCTGAGAGAGGGGCGCCGGCCCTCCGGCCGTCCGGAGTCGCGCCCGTGATCGCCCCGAAGTAGACATGACAGGTGGTGGGGAGCATTTCCACCCGGTACCGTCCTCCTTTGGACGTGGGGCGGCCATCCACGGCGGCGAGCAGCGTATCGAATACCCGCACCATGATCCGGTCGGCGTCGTCGTCATCGTTGCCGTACTTCGGCGCGCGGTGGATCATGCGCTGGCGGAGGGGCTCATCCTCCCGCCAATCGGCGTCGAGCGCGTCCACCAGAGCGCCCAGCGTCAGCTGTCCCCGGTCGAAGGTCGCTTGTTTGAGCGCCGCCAAGGAGTCGGTGACGCTGCCAATGCCGACCATCTGGATATAGGTGTTGTTGTACCGGGCACCGCCGGCGTTGTAGTCGCGACCGTTGGCGATGCAGTCATCGGTGAGCACCGAGAGGAACGGCGCCGGCATCTCAGTCGCGTACATGCGTTCGATGATCTGGTTGCCCGTGATCTTGAGGTCGAGAAAGTGCCTCAGCTGTGTCTGGTAGGCCGTGAAAACCTCATCGAAGGTGCGGAAGCTCTCGGCCGAGCCGGTGTGGGGCCCCAACTGCGTCCCCGTCCGGGGATCGTTCCCATCGTGGAGCGTGATCTCCAGCACTTTCGCCAGGTTGAAGTAGCCGGTCAGGATGTAGGCTTCCTTGCCGAAGGCTCCTACCTCCACACACCCGCTGCACCCGCCCGCGCGGGCGTCCTCAAGGCTCTTCCCCTGGCGAAGCTGTTCGGCAACGACGGCGTCGGCGTTGAACACCGAGGGGAACCCGAAGCCTCGGCGGATCACGCTCAATGCGTGGTCGAGGAACCTGTCCGGTGTTACCCGGGAGATCTGGACATTCGAGGAGGGCTGCAGCAGATGCATGTCCTCGATGATCTCGAGCAGAAGGTGGGAGACCTCGTTGCTCCCGTCGGCGCCGTCAGCGAGGAGACCGCCCAGGTTGAGGTTGGCGAAATCGGTGTACGTGCCGCTCTCCGCCGCGGTCACGCCGACCTTGGGAGGCGCGGGGTGGTTGTTGAATTTGATGAAGAAGCACTCCAGCAGCTCCCGGGCGCGGACCTCGTCCAGCGTGCCGTCGGCAACGCCGGAGCGATAGAACGGGAGAAGGTGCTGGTCGAGGTGGCCGGGGGAAAACGCATCCCAGCCGTTGAGCTCGGTAATCACCCCAAGATGGCAGAACCAGTAGTACTGGAGGGCTTCGTGGAAGTCGCGGGGTGCGTGAGCGGGCACGTGCCTGCAGACGGCTGCGATCCGGCCAAGCTCTGCGGCGCGGTGCGGCTCACCCTCAGCACGAGCCATCTCTTCGGCCAGAGCGGCATGGCGTGCGGCCAACGTGATCAGGGCCTCACATGCGATGTGCATGGCCCGTAGTTCTTCCCGCTTGTTGAATGCGTCGGAATCCTCGGCGAAGTCCAGGACGGCAATCGCTGAGGCGATGTCGGCCTGGAAGTCGCGCATGCCCCGATGGTAGATCTTGTCATCAAGTACGGTGTGGCCGGGTGCTCTCTGCTCCATGAACTCGGTGAAGATCCCCGCAGCGTACGAGTCATGCCATTCCGGGGCGAGTTGCGGGAAAATGCGATCGCGCAGGGAGCGGCCACGCCAGTAGGGGATGATCTCCTCCTCGTACACGCGTACTGCGTCCTCATCGACCGCGTAGCTCGTCTTGAGTCGCGAGTCGAGTATCCGAAGGTCTTCCACGCTGTGGCAGGTGAGTTCCGGGAAGGTCGGCACCGCCTTCGGCCGCGGGCCCCTTTCGCCGACGATCAGCTCCCCATCGCCGATCCAGACGCTCTTGTGCCGGCACAGATGTTGGAAGCACAGGGCGCGCATGGCGGCTACCGAATGCTTGCCTGCCTCCTGCCGATGGAAAGACGTCACGAGCAGTGCGCGTTCCACTGAAATGGAGGGCCGGGCCTCGAGGCTCCGCTGTCTCAGCATCAAGGTGCGGTCGTTCATCGGAACACCCCAGTCGAAACCAGCATGCCGGCCGCGCGGAACCGTGCGACGTGGCGGCGCATCTGATCCGACGATGGCGTGGGCGTGTCGGAGAGGGGGTATGCTCTGCCCAGTCGAGCATGTTTGCCGACGCCCGCCCGGTGATAGGGGAGGAGCGTGACGCGACGTGCGCCGGGGAGGGCGGAAGCCAGCTCCGCCATGGAATCCATCTCGTCCTCGGAGTCATTGACGCCCGGAATCACCGGAACACGGAGCCACACCGCGTCGTGCATCTCCGCCAGGGACCTCAAGTTCGACACGATGTTCTCGTTGGAGGCGCCCGTGTAATAATCGTGGCGCGCGGAGTTCATCAGCTTGAGGTCGAAGAGAATCAGATCGGCATGGGAGGCCACGCGTTGCAGGGTCTCCCATGGACCATGTCCGCAGGTGTCGACGGCGGTGTGGATGCCGTGTGAGCGGCATGATTGGAGGATCTCATTCGCGAACTCCGCCTGGAGGAGCGGTTCGCCTCCCGACACCGTCACGCCTCCGCCGCTCTCCTCGTAGAAGACCCGATCGGCCAGAACTTCCGACAGGACCTGATCGACGTGCATTGGATGTCCAATGATCTCCCGGGCCCCGGTCGGGCACACCTGGGCACATACGCCGCAGAGCGCGCACTCGCTCTTCGCTGACCGCCGCAGGTCCACCGGGGAGAGGTGAACCGGGCAGGCTTCGGTGCAGACGCCGCATCCTATGCAGCGGTTCTCCACGACCACGGCCTGTGGGCGCGACTCCTGGCCTTCAGGGTTGTGGCACCAGACGCAGCGGAGTGAGCACCCCTTGAGGAAGACCGTCGTGCGAATCCCGGGCCCATCATGGACCGAGAACCTCTGGATATTGAAAACGGTGCCGGTGCGCATCACACCGACCGCTCGCGAGTCGCCGCATAGTATCGGCGAACGAATGGCTCCTGCACGGCGTACGACCAATGGATGTCCCGGACGTAGTCGGCCGCAGCGCGGCGGTCCTCCGCGGCGATTCTCATGACGATGGCATCGTGCTCGTCGACGGACGCCATCTCCCATTCTCGAACGTACCCCTCTCGCCTCGGGAAATCGTAGAGACGGGCCTTCAGGGTGCGCACTATCCGCACCAGCGCAGCATTGGCCGAAAGGACCAGGTAGACATCATGGAAATCAAGGTTGCGGGCGTAGTAGCGATTGAAGTCATCGGTAGCCAACGCAGCGCGCATCTCCTCGTTCAACACGCGCATGCGAGTTGCCTCCTCGGAGCCGAGACGCGCGCCGGCTCCGAGAATGACCGCACTCTCCAGAGCACCGATGATCTCGTAGATGTGACGTATGTCATCGAGGGAGAGCTCACTCACGACGATTCCCCGCCGGGGGTGGATGGTGACGAATCCCTCGTGGGCGAGCTGCAGCAGCGCTTCACGCAAGGGCGTGCGGCTTACGCCAAGGGAGGCGGCCATGGAGTCAACGTGGACGGCGGCGCCGGGCCTCAGGGCTCCATCGCCCAACCGCTCCTTGAGCAGCTCGTACGCTTGTTCCCGCAGGGATTTGAGGTTCACGGCCCACCGTTTCGCACGATCGAGAAGGCGGAGTTGTCGCCCGGTCTTGTACTCAAGATCAGCTGAAGTTGATATGTGATATATCAGAAGCGTTCTGTCAAGCATCGTCAGACGAGTTGCGCTCGTTCGAACGACGCGGGGACCGGGTGGCTGCGCCGGCGCGGTCTGAATCCGGGCCCTATCAGACGTCTCGATCGAGCCCCTTGTCACGGTGACGGACGGCGGTGTTGCCAAACTTGGACCGGCGCCGGTTGCTGGCCGCTGGATCAGGTACCCCGACACTGGGGGGACGGAGTACGGGCAACCCGTGGCAGCCGCCTCCGTGACGGATTGCTCACAGCGATATAGGACATGTCCTATATGTGACGTGTCCCATATCAGGTGGACCACCGCCCAGCCCGATGCCCCGGCGCACCCGCGGGAGAGGTGCTCGGAGTTGGATGAGACGGGAGCGGGGAGTCGTGATTCCCGCGGGGCGAAACGTGGTCTCGAATCCAGGAACGCGATTTCGATGCCCCGTCTTCACTGGAATGGCGGAGTGCGGAAGGATGCGCGGGCGGACGAGAGGAGGCGATGCTCCTCAATGTCCAGCGGCGGTCATGAGACCACAGGCGATCCAGCACCCCGCAACGAGCGCCAGCGACGAGGCGTAGTAGAGCGGGGCGCTGATCGCCCGAACGCGCGTCAGCGGGTGCGCGAGGCGATGTCCCCACGAGTATCCGACCGGCATGGCCAACGCTGCTGCCGTCGCCCACGCAATCCCTTCACGACCGAGGAAAACGACCAGCCCCCCGGGCTGGCCAAAGGATTGCAGGTAGGCGCAGGGCGCCACGTGAAGCCCGACGGTATGGAAGGAGACGGCGGCGACAAGCGCCCCCGCCCCCGCAACCACTGCCTGCATCGCCGGCCGGTGGTGGATTCTCCGGCCGAGCACTGCGGCGGCCCCCGCCACGCTCGCGGCCTGGAGCGTGACAGCGATGCACGCATTGGCCTTGCACAGCGGCGACGTTTGGAGAATCGGCACGACGAGCTGCCGACAGGCCACCGCGATCAAGGCGGCCGCCGGCACCACCACTGGGCTTCGGCCCGTGCCCAGCAGCATGCCCATCAGAAACATGCCTGATGCGACAAGGCCCGTCGCTCGAAGATCAGGAATCAGGAATCGAAGACCGGCGTTGAGGGCCACTTCCGATAGCCCCCACAGGGAGCCGGCAATCAAAACCAGGACCAGTGTGTCACGACGCGTCATGGCTGGATGGTGAACCACGAGAACGACCTCCGTCTTCGGTGCAGCCGACATCGAGCATACCGCAAGATGCAGCCCTCGTGGCGATTCCGCCACACCATTTGCCACGAGTTCAGGCGGTGACGTGACGGCGTCGTCTTCCTCCGATGCCGCGCGTGGGCGCAGCGAGGTGGCGCACATGGCCCGGCCCGTTCGTGGCGGCCTCATCTTTCGACATCTGGGGTCTGCCGTTTCGGGGCCTGCAGTGTCGGAAAGCCGCGCTCACCCGGCCTGCACACGCCGGTCTTTCGGCACGCCGCGCCGCATGGTACCTTGCGCCCGGGTTTGTCTCGCGGAAGGAGGATTCCAAACATGATCGCGATGACTGTCGGTGTTCGGAGATTGCTCGTCGGTTTCGCATTCTTCGCCGTAACCGCCACCGCCGTCACGGCCGGCGAGCGACCGGAAACCGCCGTCGCCCCCGTGGTCACGGGGGATGGTGAGTATACCGGGGCGCCAGCGCTTCTGGCGGACGGGGTCCTGCCCGACGAGGAGACGGCCTGGGACTGCTCGCTCAACGTCTTCTGGATTGACTCCTCGGCCGCGTTCCTGTTGGACCTCGGCTCAGTCCGCCGGGTTGATCATGTGGCAGTCAGCGTTGACAACAACGATACTTACAGGATCGAAGCGTCCACTGATGGGACCACGTTCGCCGACCTCGCCATCGTCCCCGCGGACAGCGGGCGGGTGGAATTCGGGATGGAGTGCTTCGGCTCCGATGTTGCGCGCACCGACTTCCTTTCCTCCATGGCCTTTGCCCCTCGCGAGGCTCGCTTTCTGCGCCTGTCGGCGATTGGCGGAGATGGTGCGTATGCGGCCGGTGAGCTTCAGGTGACGTCGATGCCGCTCCCGGCGGCCGGAGACAGTTGCGCGCCGGCTCCCTAAACAGCGTCGACATCCGCTGTGCGCGGCCGGGATGCCCGCTGGCCAGGGCGTTGGCTGGGCCGCCTGAAGGACGGGCGGGTTTCGCGGTCAACGGTACGGGGGCTTCGGGCCCGGACGGCGCCCGTGCCACGCCGGTTTGCTCCGGCACCGGGCCGTGAGATGTCGCCCTCCTCGCGATGCGGAGATCAACCTCGCACGAGGCGGACAGGGCGTGGGATGAGCCGCCGACCCACAGTGGGAGTGATCTGTGTCGGTGGCCCGGTTACCGGAACGAGAGTCCACCCCGGGGCATGCCGCCCGCGTGGAGCCTTTGAGAACGCGGAATGCGCGGCCTTGCCGTGCGATCTGCCGCAGTATGCCCGCATCCGTGAGGAGGTACGCCGTGGCGAAGAGCATGCCTGAGCTGGAGCGCCTCCTCGCAGCGTTGACCGCGGCGTCCAAGGTGACGAAGTACTATCCTCCCGGTCACCCGCAGATTGAGGAGACCCTTGGGAAGGTGCTGTCGCTCATTGCCGCCTTGGTTTCAAAGGGGAGCCCTTTGACCCTGGCCGTGCAGGACGACGGCCTCTATGTGGGGCCTTCCCGCGTCCTCCGCTTCGAGCCCACCGAAATGCTATTCAGGAATCTCAGGGATCTCGGGGTGAAGGAACTCGCCATCAATCCTGGGGTCACGGAGGACGAACTGCTGCAATTCGTCGAGCTCATCGGGCGTGATCCCAAGAAGATCTGGGAAGAGGGGGGTCTCCCTCGCACCCTGCGTCAGCGGCGTATCACGCATGTCGGGATCACGACCAGCGATTTCGCAGCCGCCGAACGGCAGGCCTCCATGGACAGCCTGCGCGCCGTCAACCCTGAGGAGCGCGCGGAAACGATCACTCGTGCCAGGGACTGGTTTGCGGGCAGTACCCCGCCACCTCCTGATAGCGAAATCTTGCGGATCGTGGCCCTGATTCATGATTCGGGGGGTATCAGAGACATCCTGGATTCCCCCGGCCCCGCAGGCCACAGTGCCCACACCCTGAGCGTCCTGATTCGCCTGTGGGGTGCGATGGTGAGGTCAGGCCTGGAGGTCTCACCGGTGGAGGGGGCCTTAGCCGCCGACCTGTTTGCCACTGATCCGAGGACGCTCCTTGAGGTCGCGGGCACCGATCAAAGCGGCACTCCCCACCTGCACAGGCTGGTGGAACGGCTCGATCCGCGGGCCGTCGGCGATCTGATCGCAGCCCGTGTGGGCAATCCGACGGGTGACGCCGCAGCGTGGATCCCCGTGATCGATGCCCTTGTCAGGGCCTCCGGGCCTAGACGGGCCATGCTCTACAGGGTGCTACAGGGGGTCAGATCGTCACAGGGTGCGGCCGATGCCGTGGCCCTGTTCGAAGAGGAATTGTCCTCAGGCGCTCGAGAGGAGAGCGCCTTTCTCTCGCTCCTGCAGGGGTCCCGCAGTCAGACGGACCATTCTCCCGCGTCCTGGAGCGGGAGATGGGGGAGCGGCGTGTTGGTGCGCAGGGCCACCGGAGTCCTGGAGCGGGTAGGCCTGAGCGACGTCCAGCGTGTCGGCTGGCTCTCCAGTGAACTGGACAGGCTGATCGAGGCACGGGATGCCGAGGGGGTCATCGAGGTGCTTGAGGTGGCTCGCGACCGCCGTTCGACCAAGGAGACCGGTCAGGATCAACCTCCGGTGGTCTCGCCCGGTGCGCGAGTCGGGTTTCCCGCCTTCCTCATGGCGACCGAGCTCGCCCCGCGTGCCCGGACGATCCAGGCCCTGGTCGTCGTCGACCGCTCGTGGCGTGAGATTCTCGGCCGGCTTCTTGACTCCGCAACCCCGGTGGAGTTCAGGCAGCTGGTCGGTGAGCTCGAGGGTGCGGGAATCGTGGTGAGGGATCTGGTTCTGGACCTCATGCGGAGCGAGAACTCCGATGACATCGCGCGGGGCATTCGCCTCGGCGGCACCCTCGGCGGTGCAGACGAGCTGCCCATTCTCCTCGCGTTTCTCGACCACGGGAACCCTGCTATCCGCATCGAAGCCATCAGCACGCTCGCCCGGGTGGCCCCGCACGATCTGACGGTGAGACTGCCTGGTCTCCTGCGTGATCTCAACCCACTCGTGTCGGTCAAAGCGCTGGATGTCGCAGGGGAGTTGCCGGATGTGGTGAGCGCCTTGACCGCTGCGGTGCGCGACGGCCTTCTTCGGGTCTTGTCCGAGGACATGGCCCTGGCAGTTGTCGGCTTCGTTTCGCGGTGCGGCACTCCTGAGCAGATCATCGAATTCGCGGATGCGGCAACGCCCCGACTCATCGGCAAGCCACTCCCGCCCGCCGTCCGCGAGGCGGTCAAGGTTCTCGGACCGATCGAGAAGCCACGGGGAATGCGCCGGCTGTTCTCCCCCCGCAAAGGAGATGGCTGCGGCGATGAGTGACCGGCTGACCGAACTGCTCACGCGGCTCAACTCCGTGGTCAAGAAACTCCGCCTGTATCCACCGGAGCACACGGTGTGTGCCGCTGCCATCGATCTGGCCATGGAATCCATTCGTGCGGTAACGCCCGACGAGCCGGCGCTCACCATCGGGTTCGCGGGTCTGACCGCGGTGCACAAGGGCGTTCCCCTGGTGGATCTCGGCACGCGGGCCAAGGCTCTCCTTGATGCACTGACCGGCGCCGGGATCCGATGGGTGCGGATCGAACAAGGGGTTTCGCGGGAGGAGGTGGTGCGCTTCCTCCTCTGGATCATGCGGCAGGATGAGCGGTCCACCCCGGGCACACCGGAAGAGGGCTGGCATCCCGTGAACCTTCACGTCGGCCTTGTGGAGCCCAGTGCGGGCACGAGCGCCGATCTCGAAATCCGTGTGGGAGAAGTACTCCAGACCATGGTTGTGTCCCTCCGTGCCGGCGGCAGCGCGCTTCCCCTCGCGGAGCTGTGGGACTTCGTGTGTCGCGTCAGCCCGCCGAGCGGGCAATCCGATCCGTTGCTGGGAATGCTCGAGCTCGCCATGGCACAGAGGGAATACATTCTGCGCCGGGCCGTGCTCACGTCTGCGCTGTCCATAGAACTCAGTCGGAGACTGAATCTGGACTCCGCGCTCTCCCCGCAGCTTGGTCTCGCCGGGCTCCTTGCGGATGTTGCGCTCTTCAAGGTTGACGGGGATTCGCTGAGCTGTCGCCACGGCGGTCCCCAGCAGATCCCCAGATGGTCCGATCATCCATCCGACGGCGCCCGCATTCTGGCCTCCGCGGGAGCGCCCTCATTGACGGTCGTTGTAGCGGCGGAGCACCATTGGGGATTGCGCTATGCCTCTCCCGCCCGGCATCCCGCATCGACTTTGGTTGGGATGGCGGATACGCTGACGGGCCAACTCCTAGGCGGGTTCGGCGCTGCGTCCCGCCGATTGGACCTCGCCCTCATCGCGCTGGTGACGGAAGGCTCCTGCTACCCCGCCGAACTCAGCCGCGCCATGTTGGGCATGAGTGGCCTCTTCGTGAAGGGCGCCCGTGTGCGCCTCTCCAACCGCCAGAAAGGAGAAATCGTCACGCCG
Organism: Candidatus Eiseniibacteriota bacterium; assembly: GCA_025453925.1. GTDB lineage: Bacteria > JAFGKV01 > JAFGKV01 > JAFGKV01 > JAFGKV01 > JAFGKV01. The sequence continues at coordinate 9,453 of JALOPK010000052.1, forward strand.
AACCCATCTGACCCATTGCGTCCGGAGGTGCTGATGGATGACGAGGTGGAAGGGATGAAGCTGGTGGATCTATCCGCAGCGGGCGAACGTCTGGCGCTTGCCGCCGTACTGGAGGAATAGCCGCCCATGCCGCATGTTCACCTCATTGGGATCGGCGGCAGCGGTATGAGCGGGCTCGCCGGCCTTTTCGTCCAGGCGGGATGGAGCGTCACAGGGTGCGACAAGGCAGCCGTACACCCGCCAGCGGCCGACACCTTGGCCGCGCTCGGCATTCATCCGTTTCTGGGCTACTCTCCCGATCATCTTGATCCGTCTCCGGATCTGGTGGTGGTGGGGAACGTCGTCAGGGCGACCAACGAAGAAGATCGCGAGGCGCTGACCCGCGGCATGCCGCGCACACATATGGCCAAGGCCCTGTGGGACCACTTCCTCTCCCGTCGTACCAGTGTCGTGGTGGCGGGGACCCACGGGAAGACGACATCCACCTCGATGCTGGCGTACCTGCTGCAACGGGGCGGATATGACCCAGGTTTCTTCGTCGGGGGAGTGGTGCGGGGCCTTGGGACGGGCTACCAACTGGGTTCAGGGGCGTACTTCGTGACCGAGGGGGACGAGTATGACTGCGCGTGGTTCGACAAGACACCCAAGTTTCTCCACTACCGGCCTCGGTATCTCCTGGTCACCAATGTCGAGTATGATCACGCCGACATCTACGCGGACCTCGACGCGATTCGCGAGGTGTTCCGGCGGCTCATCGCTTCCCTTCCCCACGATGGCGTTCTGGTCTACTGCGCCGAATCCCCCATCCTCACGGAATTGGCCCGGGAGGCACCCTGCACGGTCGTCTCCTACGCCGTGGATTCACCCATGCCCGCGACCTGGACGGCCTCCAACATCCGGGTTGAGGCTGGCGGCACGGCTTTCACCCTTACCCGCGGCGTCGAGCCCGCGGGAGAGTTCCTGATCAGGTTGCCGGGGCGGCACAACGTCCTCAATGCCACGGGAGTCATTGCCTTGTGGCGAGCTATGGGATTGAGCTGGTCGGGCCTCGCCGACCGGATCTCGGAGTTTCAGGGCGCTGCGCGGCGCATGCAAGTTCTGGCCCGGGGCGATGCCGTGGTACTTGATGATTTCGCCCACCACCCCACGGAGGTCAGGGCGACCCTCAGCGCCGCGCGCCAATGGTGGCCGGGGAGGAAAATGTGGGCGGTGTTCGAGCCCAAGACCCAGACCAGCAGGAGGCAGGTACTCCAGGCAGACCTCGCCGAGGCGCTTTCCCTGGCGGACGAAGTCGTGGTGATCGAACCGCACGATCTTGAGTCTATCCCCTTGGACCATAGGATGGATGTGGCTCGCCTGGCCGATGATGTGCGCGCCCGGGGGGTTCGCACAACGGTCGCCGCTACCCAGGAGGAGACCGCGGCCCTGCTCGTGGAGGAACTGACCAGGGAGACCATCGTCGTGCTCATGAGCGCGGGGAGTCTCGGCCATGTCGCCGATGCCGTGACGTCTCTCGTCGCCACGAAGGGATGGGGCTCGGCTCCGGATTCGACGCGCTCGGGGTAGGATCGTGAGGCGGCGCACCTTCGGGAACATCGCCTCCCTCGCACTCACCTTTGTCGTGCTGGGGGTCATCGAGGTGTCGCTGAGAACCGCCGGTGTCCCGCAGCGGGGTACGCTGTTCGTCCGACACGGCAAAGAGATACGCCTGGCCCCAGGCGCCGCGGCCCGCTACTTCGCGGCCCGCTCTCCCCTGGTGCCGGAGACTCACTCGGAGGCGTTCTCGGATCCAAAGCCCGCGGGGACGGTTCGGGTGATCTGCCTGGGCGGTTCGACCATGGCCGGGTATCCCTTCACCTACAACGGCACGCTCCCGTCCCTGCTGGCGGACCGGCTCACTCATCTTTTTCCCGACACGTCGTTCGAAGTGCTGAACTTCGCTGTTTCCGCGGTGGGTTCATTCACCGTCCTGGACATGTGCCGACACGCGCTCCGATACCAGCCCGACATTGTGGTGATCTACACCGGTCACAACGAGTTCTACGGCGCACTGGGCGTCGGCAGCGCCATGCGCAGCCTCGCCCCGCGGTGGCTCACGCTCCTGCATTTGCGCATGCAGGATGTGGCATGCTACCGGTGGTGCTGGGATACCCTCGGGAGGGTACGGCGCCCTGGGAGGACCTCATCTGCCGGTGAGACACTCATGGCCCAGATGGTGGGGGACCCCTGTATCCCAACGGGGAGTCGAGCGTACCACCGAGCATTGAGCACTTTCTGCGCGAACATCCGCGCCGCGTGCCGGAGTTGCGTGGCCGGCGGGGTTCCGGTGGTCGTGTGCGAGCTGGTGGCCAACCTCCGCGATCAGCCGCCCTTCAGCGTGTGCCCCCCCGCGGGCTCATCCGCGCAAACCGCCTCCTTGCACGCACCCTCGGCGCAGGAGGTTTTTCGCCAGGCCCGGGCCGCGGAGGCGAAAGGAGAGATCGCCCAGGCCCGCTTTCTGTACGAGCGTGCAAGAGACGGCGATCAGTGCCGTTTCCGCGCCCCCGGTGAGTTCAACGATTCCCTCCGCACCATCGTGCCGCGCGAGGGAGGCCTTCTTGTCCCGCTGGTGGAGAGGTTTCAGGCGGCGTCGCTCTTTTCCGCCCCTGGATACGATCTGTTCATCGATCACCTCCACCCGAATCTCGAAGGATACCTGTCCGTGGCCACCGCGCTCACGGAGACCATCCGGGACGGCGGGTTGCTGGTTCCCCCCGATCGGTGGCCGTCGGATCGCGAACTGCCGGCCGGCGCATACAGGGAGCTTGCTCTGGTGACGCAGCTTGAACACGCCATCGCCGTTGACAAGGTTCGACGGCTCATGGCCCATTGGCCCTTCTCGCCCGATCAGCCCGCACCCATCCATATGTTTGACGACTCCATTGCCGCTCTTGCCCGGCGGTATCATGACGAACGCCTATCCTGGAGTGACGTGCACCTCAAGGCGGCGGACTACCTGATCCGACGCGGGGCGTTCACGGCCGCCCTCCGGGAGACCCAGGCGGTGCTGAAGCAGGCGGTCGGGTTCTGGCCGGCATGGCTGAAGGCGGGCGACGTCTATCTGGCGCAGGGGCGGCCCCTGGATGCGGCGGACGCCTACCGCACGGCGTCGCGGCTCGATGGCGGGCAGGGCCACAGCATGGCGAAACTCGGCAGCGCCCTGCTGGCGGCCCGAAAACCGGAAGAGGCCATACCCGTGCTGGTGGGGGCTCGGCGTGACGAGGCTGGGCTTTCCGAGACAGACAGATGCCGCGCGGGCTACATGCTCGGTCTTGCCTATGTAGAGCTGGGGAGGATTGCGGACGCGGAGAGGATGGAGGCAGAGCTGAGACGCGAGGGTCCCGGGGCCGTCCTGGCCGAGCGTCTCGAGAACAGAATCCGTGGCCGGTCGGTGCCTCGGTGACGGCGCTTCGCCAGCGGGGGGTCATAAATCCCCTGCTTGGTGGGACGCCCCCGGCTGGCAGACCCGATGCCGGAGTTCACGGCGACGCAACGTCCTGCGGGCGCCTGCCTTGGGGCACCGCCGTCATGGTGCTCATTCTTGCCACCTGTGGGTGTGCAGGGGAGGAATCTATGCGCATTGAGGACTGGGCGGCTGCGAGACAGCGTATGGTCGAACGGCAGATCCTGAGCCGCGGAGTGGCCGACCGGCGTGTGCTGGATGCGTTGAGTGCCGTGGAGCGGCACCGTTTCGTTCCCGTTGACGTCAGGGATCTCGCATACACCGATCAGCCCCTGCCCATCGGCGACGGGCAGACTATCAGTCAGCCGTACATCGTGGCACTCATGACCGAGCTCCTGGATCCCCAGCCCGGTGATACCCTGCTGGAGATCGGCACGGGCTCCGGGTACCAGGCGGCGGTGCTCTCATCGCTCGTCGCCCAGGTCTACAGCATCGAGATCCTGGAGCCCTTGGCCGAGGAGGCCAGGGCCAGACTCGAAGAGCTTGGCTATCGCAACGTAACCGTTCGGTGCGCTGACGGGTACCGGGGGTGGCCCGAGCACGCTCCCTTCGACGGAATCGTTGTTACCGCTGCGCCGCCGTCGGTACCGCAACCGCTCCTGGAACAGCTCGCCGTCGGGGGTCGGATGGTCGTTCCCGTGGGAGACGCGTTCCAGGAGCTCCAGGTGATTGTGCGGGAGGATTCGGGGTTCACCGTCCGGCGGAGCATCGCGGTGCGGTTCGTCCCCATGGTGGGCGAAGCGCAGCAGGGTTGATCCCCGGGACGCCGGATGCTCCGCCGCGAGATCCGTCGTCTCCGGAGCCCCCCGCCGTCGAATGGGGCGGCCGTAGAGCGTGAAGGAAAGGCGGCCGGCCCGTGGACCGAACCCGCCGCCTCTCTGCGCCCCGTCGGGATGTGGATGGAGGACGCGGCCGGGTGGACGAGCCGGGGTTCAGTCAGAAACGCCGCGCCAGGGCCAGCGGGAGCCGAAGGAGCTGCATGCCTACGGCGACCGCGCCGTCACGATTAATCACCATGA
>JALOPK010000336.1 GCA_025453925.1 Candidatus Eiseniibacteriota bacterium
GCCGGCGGGCACCGCTGCCGGAAAGGTTCGGATCTCCATCTCGGGGAGAGGCTGGACGATCCCGGACGATGTGGGCAAGGTCCTGTCAGGCCTCGACTTTTCATCAAAGACCCTGGGCGTCGGCTTCGGTCTGCTCATGACACGAAAGATTCTGGAGGCCCACGACGGAACCATCCAGTGGAATACAGCGGATCAAGCCGCCCGGTTTGAAGTGAGCCTTCCTGCGAGCTCCTGGTGATGCTTACAGGGTCGGGATGGGGACGTTGCCGTCGGGCCATGTCGACCCGTTCTGCAGAGCCGGAGCCACGGGGAGCCGGCGGGCCGACGTTGGATTCGTCATTGACACGCCGGGCACAACTCAGCGAATAATGCGTCAGAATTCAGTGTTTTCAGACGGTCGTCGGGACAGAGCACGGGAAATCCGGTGGATCCTTCCGATGACCAGGACCTGGCCCCATCGGCGATTCATGGGACAAACCCGAAAGGAGAGAGGGGTGAAGCTGATTCCAGTGCTGGTCACGATCACGACTGTCCTGGCAACCATGAGCCCGACCGCCGTCCGCGCCGACGGCATGCAAGCCGACATCGACAGGGCCGCAGCGATGTTCGAGGAATTTCAGGCCGACCCTGATCCCATCATTCCCAGGGCGGTGCTCCGGAATGCCAGGGGGCTCGCCTTCATCACGGTCTACCAGCTCGCCCCCTACATCAGGGGCGGTTTTGTTCTGAGCGGCAACGGAAGCAAGGGGGTTCTGGTGGCCAGAACGGCCCTCGGGTGGAGCGCCCCGTCAGCGCTGGCCTCAGCGACCGCCGCTTACGGCCCCGAGGACAAGGCGCCGCTCGCTGAGTACATTCTCGTCATCAACAGCAGCGACGCCATGAGCACGCTCTCCTCAGGCGGAAACATCACCCTGGGCACGGATGTGACCGTGGCGGAAGGACCCCGAAAGACCATCGTCGGAGCGACCCCTCCGGCAGCCATCTACACCTACGGCGGCAGCCTGGACCCATCGAACCGGACATCCGTCGAGGGGGCTGTCATCGCCGTGATCTCTGATGAAAACACCCTCTTTTACGGTCGCCCGGTTTCCGCCCAGTCGATTCTCTCCGGCCTGGTCGCGCCTCCCGCCGGCGCGGCAAAACTCGTCAAGCTGCTTGAGAACCATTGATCCGTTCCGGGTCATGAGGAGCGGCGCACGCGATTCTGCCCAACCGCATCACGAGTTCTGCATCCCGCCCTCCGAGATTCTCTCCACTCGCACGCCGCAGACCTTGAATTCGGGGATCTTTCCCGTCGGGTCCAGCGCATCGTTGGTCAGCCTGTTGACCGGTGACTCCCTGAAATGAAACGTGGAGAAGATCATCCCACGAGGGGATCGGTCGGTGAGCCGCACCCGGGACGTGATCTCACCCCTTCGGGAGACCAGCCGGACCCGCTCTCCGTCCCGGACATCGAGCTCCGACGCATCCTTCGGGTTCATCTCGATGAATCCTTCCGGTGCGATCCAGTTCAGCCCCCGCGATCGGCGCGTCATCGTCCCCGTGTGGTAGTGGAAACGGATCCGACCCGTGCTGAGGAGGAAGGGATAGGCCTCGTCCGGCACTTCTGCGGGAGGGACGTGTTCCACGGCGTGGAACTTGCCCAGTCCACGGGCAAAACGGTCCTTGTGCAGGACAGGGGTGCCCGGATGGTACTTGTTGGGGCACGGCCACTGCAGCCCCCCGCGCTCCAACCGCTCATAGCTGATCCCCGCATAGGCCGGGATGAGGGCTGAAAGCTCCTGGAATATTTCCGCTGACGACTTGTAGTCCCAATACCCGTGAGAAAACGGCCGCGCCAAAGGGGAGGGGACTCCGAGGCCGTCGACCGTCGCCGCCTGGCGGGCCTGAATCGCCCTGCCCACCCGTTGGGCCAGCCCACAGAGGATCTCCCAGTCAGCCTTCGCCCTTCCCGGGGGATCGAGGGCCTGGCGCACGCGCTGCACGCGACGTTCCGTGTTGGTGAAGGTACCGTCCTTCTCGGCAAACGAGGCTGCCGGCAGGACGACGTCGGCCATTTGGGCCGTTTCGGTGAGAAAGATGTCCTGGACGATGAGGAAGTCGAGGGATTCCAGGGCCTTCCTGACATGGGAGGTGTTGGCCTCACTGAGCATGGGGTTTTCGCCCATGATCAGCATGGCCCGCACCTTCCCTTCCAGGGCTGCCGGGAGCATCTCCGTTACGGTCAGACCGGTCCGGTCCGAGAGGCGCACCCCCGTGTTCCAGCTCTGCTGGAATCGGGTGAGAACCGCTTCGTCGTGCACGGGCTGATAGCCTGGCAGGACGTTGGGCAGGGCTCCCATGTCGCATGCGCCCTGGACGTTGTTCTGCCCGCGAAGCGGGTTCAAACCGCCGCCTTCAATCCCGATGTTTCCGCAAAGCATGGAGAGATTGGCCAGGGCCTTGACGTTGTCGGTTCCGGTGGTGTGCTGGGTGATTCCCATCGCATACAGGATCATGGCCCTGGGCGCCTGGGCGTACCTTCGGGCGGCGCGGCGCAGCTCGCCGGCCGGAATGCCCGTGATCCGCTCGGCCCGCTCGGGAGTATACTGCGCGACGCATTCCCGAAGGGCTTCGAAACCCTCCGTGCGGCGGTCGACGAACTCCTTGTCCCATAGATCCTCTTCGATGATCACGTGCACCATCGCGTTGATCCATGCGATGTCGGCGCCCGGGCTCGGCCTGAGCCAGATGCGGGCGAACTTGACCAGTTCGACTTCGCGCGGGTCGACGACGATCAGTCTCGCTCGCTTGCGATCCACGGCCCGTTTGACCATGCGCCCGATGATGGGATGGCACTCGGCGGTATTGCTGCCGGTGATGAGGATGACATCGGTGTCCTCGACCTCACCCATCGAATTGGTCATCGCGCCGCTTCCAAAAGCCGCAGCCAGACCGGCCACGGTGACGGAGTGTCAGAGACGGGCGCAGTGGTCGACGTTGTTGGTCCCGAGCACCGCTCGCATGAACTTCTGGAAGAGATAGTTTTCCTCATTGGTGCAGCGGGCCGAGCTCAACCCCCCCAGGGCGTCCGGCCCGTGCCTGCCGAGGACTCCGACGATCCGCTCCGCGCAGTGGTCGAGCGCCACGTCCCAGTGAACCTCCTCCAATCTCCCGTTGCGCCGGATCATCGGTCTTCTCAACCGGTCCGGATGATTGACAAAATCGTATCCGAACCGCCCCTTGGAGCAGAGCGCCCCGCTGTTGACGCCGCCCTCGCAGGGGCTCACCCCCGTCACCTGGTTGTTGGTGACATTCAGCTCCAGCTGACAGCCGCACCCGCAGTAGGTGCAGGTGGTCTTGACACGGGTCGTCTCCCAGGCCTTCCCCCTGGGCCGCCCCCGGGCTTCGGTGAGTGCGTTCACGGGGCATACGGCCATGCACTCGCCGCAGGAAATGCACTCCGGTTTGAACTCGGCCGTGGGCAGGACCGGTGCGATTCGCGTATTCGCCCCGCGCCCCTTGAAGTTGATCGCCCCCACCTCGCTGATCTCCAGGCAGGCCTGAATACACCGGCCACAAAGGATGCAGCGCTGCGGGTGATACTTGATCAGGGGAGTCGGATAGGGCTCGGGCTCGAAGTCGATGGGGCGGATGTTGTAGGCGTGCAGGTCGTTGTGGCCGATGTCGTAGGCGTGAACGAGGTCCTGGAGCTGGCAGCTGCCGTTGATCTCGCAGACGTAGCAGTTGAGCGGGTGCTTCTGGAGGATGAGCTTCAAAATCTCGCGGCGCAGCTTTTCGAGATGGGGAGAGTGGGTGGTGACGACCATTCCATGGGTGATGGGCGTCGTGCAGGCCGTCACGGGCGTGGGCGTGCCCTCCACCTCGACCACGCATATGCGGCAGGAGCCCAGCGGCCTCAATTTCTGGATGTAACACAGGGTGGGGATGTGGATGTCGTGGGTGCGAGCGACTTCGAGGATGGTCTGCCCCTCGAGAGCAGCCACATGCCTTCCGTTGATGGTGACCTGGAATCCTTGAACGTCAGCTTTTCGGATCGTCATCATCTGAATCTTCCTTCTTTTTCCTACTTTTCCGCGGCAACGAGGAGTATCCGGTAGCAGCGCAAACAGCGATCCGCC
>JALOPK010000053.1 GCA_025453925.1 Candidatus Eiseniibacteriota bacterium
CGTGTCAGCCTCCACGATGTTGCAGATCAGACAGAGGGTCGTCACCGAAGGGAAGGGGTCGACGAAGGCGGTGGACAGATCGGGAATCAAGGCCATGTCACCCGACTCAACCGTGCGAAACCCCGGGACGCTCCCGCTGTCGAAGCCGACACCCTTCTCCATCAGCTCCTCGGTTGCGGCCCTCGCCGGTATGGTGATGTGATGCCAGGTTCCCAGCAGATCGACGAAGCGGAGATCGATGGCCTGGATTTCCTCTGACTTGACGTATTGCTGGAGTTCTTCGAGTGACGAGAACATGCTGGCTCCTTCGTCGCGCGCACCGCGCGAGGTCGCACTGCAAACGGCATATGGCAAAAGGGGAGGACAAGGTAGCCGTGTCGGGCCGCAACGTCAAAGCCATGCCGCGCGCCGGATGAGCACTACCGCCGTGAGTCTATCCCCGCTCGTTCGGCGAAGCGGTTGCCTGCATCAGCCGGTTCGCCTTGGTCCGGCGCACTTGACCCGGACCCATGCCCAGTCGTACCATCGGACTCCGCTGTCATGGTCCTCAGCCACAGGAGTCCATTCATGCTGGTCCACATTCCCCTCTTCCTTGCGTTGCTCGGGCTGCTCAGCGCCCCCTGTTCTTCGGATGTGTGCGCATCGGACCTGGCATTCGGCGGCGAGCTGAGACTGCGAGCCGAGGGGTTCGACAACGCGCTCGACCTCGAGGATACTGGCGCCGACTCAACGGCCCCCCCCCGCAACGACGCCTACGAGTATCTCCGTCTGCGCTCGCGGATATGGATGAAGGCGTCGCCCCACGCGTGGCTCACCATGTTCTTCCGTTTGGGCAACGAATTCCGTTTTGGGCGGGGCCCGAATGCCTCGGGCGTGAAGGACGCGGAAAGCAAGATGTCGCTGGACAACGGTTGGGCGCAGATCGCGCTTGGCCCGACATCGCTGGCATTCGGTCGCATGGATCTCCAATACGGGGAGGGTTTTCTGTTGTTTGATGGCACGCCCGCCGACGGTTCGTCCTCGTCATGGTTCGACGCGGTCAAGTTATCCATCGTGCGGCCCATGGGTCATGTTGACCTCCTGTTCGCCCAGATCGACGAGGAAGGCTTCGGAGGTGCGGGGAGGGATGAGGCGTGCTTCGGCGTCTATGGCGTGCGCGGCGCCATGGAAACATACGTGCTGCGGCGCACGAAGGGACAGAGCACCACCACCCTCTCAGGGACGGTGCATCCACGGGGAAACACCACTGCCATTGGTGCCCGCGTGTCCCGATCACCGGTTTCCGGCATCACGTACGCAGTGGAGGGAGCGTACCAGCGTGGCATCGCCGACGGAGCTGACCGTGAGGGGTACGGAGGATACTGCCGGCTGGCGTGGCGAGGAGGGGGGGCCGTCTCCCCGGGAGTCGAGCTGGGTGCGGTGTATCTCACGGGTGATGACCCCGAGACCGATGGGTACGAGGGTTGGGACGGGTTCTACGCCGAATGGCCCAAGTACTCAGACCTACTGGTGTACACCCTGTATGACAATACCACCCGCATCACACCCAACGAGCCCGGCACGTGGACCAACCTGGTCGGGGGCTGGGTGGAACTGGGTGCCGCGATCCCGCATGGCCGGTTGGCGATACGGTGCACGCCCCTCGGCGCTGCGGTGGCGGACAACGGCCCGGGATCGGGTTCACGCCGCGGTCTGCTCCTCGCCGCACGGGCGGACTTGGATCTCGGCGACGGCGTCCAGAGCCAGCTCCTGGGGGAGTACTTCGACCCCGGAGACTTCTACGCATCGAGTGCGGATCTCGCTCTCTACGGGCGTTGGCAGCTCACGGCGCGTTTTTGAGTTCTCGTTCCGCCCATCCTGATGATTCGCCATCAGAGTAGCCGGCAGGAGGAAGAATGAGCGGTTTCTCGGTGTTCATGGCCACGACCCCCGTGATCGTCATCCTGCTTCTCTTGTTGCTGCGCAAGACCCCCGCCCACACGGCCGGTCTCATCGGCTGGGCAGTGACCGTGGGCGTGGCGTGCTTGCTCTTCCGAACGGCGCTACCCGTTGCAATGGCGGCGTCACTTGCAGGAGTCGTCGCGTCCTTCCCCATCAGCCTCATGGTCGCCGCCAGCATCTTCCAGATGACATTCATGATCGAGACCGGCGCCGTACGCCGCATCGTGGTGGCCATGAAGTCTGTTTCGCCTCACGACAAGGTCGCGCAGATCCTCATGATCAACGTCGGTTTCGGCACGCTAGTGACGGCATTGGGCGCTACTCCCGTCTCGATCCTGCCTCCCATCATGATCGCACTCGGCTACTCGTCGTTCGTTGCCATAGCGTTGCCCGCCATCGGCTACGACAGCCTCTGCACCTATGCCTTGCTCTCGATTCCCGCGGTGGTGTACACGGACGTGCTCGGTCCCCTTGCCAGGGACGCGGGAGTCACGCTCACCCTCAAGGATGCAGGATTCCTCTTTGCCCGGTACATACCCATCGTCACCACCGCCATCGCCCTGGGAATGTTCTGGATCGTCGGTCGGGCGGGAATGATGGCGCGGGGCTTCATTCCCGCACTGCTCACCGGGGCTGTCGCGGGACTTGTCTGTCACGGGATGGCGTCCATCGACCTCGTCCCCCTCACTGGCGTCGTGGCCGGGATCGCCATCGTCGCCCTCATGGCGCTCATGCTTGTGGTGCGCCGTAGACCGGTTTTCGATGAACGGGCACTGAGCCCGGAGGACATCGCGGAAAAGTCGGAGCGGAAGCTCGTGACCGCCATGAGTCCCTGGATTCTCCTCCTCTGCTTTGCCACCTTGGTCAACCTCAAGGCGCTGCCGTTCTTCGATCTCTTATTCAGGAAGATCCCCCTGGCCGTGTCTATTATCCCCGGGAAGCCGATCGCCACGCGGGCCCTCTGGCAGGCGTACACATGGGTCGTAGTCTCAACGCTGCTGGCCGCCGTCTTTCTCAGGCCGACCGCGGCGCAATGGCAATCGGTGGGACGCAAGACGATCCGCCGGGCTCCGCGCCCCGTGCTGGCGGCAGCCGTCTATTTTGCCATCGCCTACGTGATCGACCACTCGGGAAAGGCGGCCGACTGGGTGCCGGTCGACGGCTCGAGCAACATGGTGCAGATCGTCGCATCCGCATCGGCAGCGGGATTCGGCTCGCTTTACGGGTTGATCGCTCCCTACCTGGGGCTCCTGGCCGGATTCGTCGCCGGCTCCGAAACCAGCGCCATTGCGATGCTCAGCCGTTTCCACATCGAGACGGCCTCCGCGCTTGGCAAGCCATTCCACATCGGGTTGCTCCTCGCCGCGGCCAGCGGCATCGGCGGGGGACTGGCGTCCGTGATCTCGCCTGCCAAGCTTCAGAATGCGGCGGCAATCATTGATCGTATCGGCGAAGAGGGACGAGTGCTCCGCACTACCGTGGTGATCAGCCTGGCCATTACGCTGCTGGTGGCGATCGCCACGCTGATCTGGTGCGGATAGGGGCCGACCGTGAACGGTGCGCGCCTTCCCGCGCTCCCCTTCGGCCGGATGCTTCCGCGCGCCCAATGCCTTGACACCGCCGGCCAGGGTATCTACCATCGCGTACAATCCCATCGTACAGGAGGAGAGTAAAGGTGGAACTGCAACGAAAGACGGTCCGCGATATCGAGCTCCGGGGACAGCGAGTAGTCGCGCGAGTGGACTACAATGTCCCCCTGGACGCAGAAGGTCGAGTGGGCGATGACCTTCGGATTCGCGAGACACTCCCGACGCTGCGGCACATAGTTGACCATGGGGCCGCTCTCGTGCTGATGGCGCATCTCGGCCGACCCAAGGGCAAGGTCCTCCCGGGCATGAGCCTGAAGCCCGTGGCCGGCCGACTCTCCGAGCTCTTGGGCAGGCCGGTCATCATGGCGCCCGATTGCGTCGGCGCCGAGACGGAGCGCATGGCCGCTCACCTCAATCCGGGCGAGATCCTGCTTCTTGAGAACCTCCGCTTTCACAAGGAAGAGGAGGCGAATGACCCTGAGTTCGCCCGGCAGCTCGCTGCCATGGGCGAGGTCTATGTCAACGACGCCTTCGGTACCGCCCACAGGGCCCATGCGTCCACGGAGGGCATCACCCGGTACATGAAGACCTCGGTTGCGGGCTTCCTGATGGAGAAGGAACTGAACGCCTTCCACACGCTGCTGGCAGCCCCGCGGCGCCCCGTCTTGGCGGTGCTGGGCGGCGCCAAGGTGAGCGACAAGATCGGCGTCCTGAAGAGCCTACTGCGCGTTGCGGATTCGATCTTCGTCGGGGGCGCAATGGCCAATACCTTTCTCCTGGCCAAAGGCCTCTCGGTGGGCCTCTCGCTGGCCGAACCCGGATCGGTGAACACCGCTCGTGAAGCCATGGCAGAAGCATCCCGGCTTGGAAAGGAACTGCTGTTACCCGTGGATGTCGTCACGGCCAGGGATCTGATTCCTGGGAGTCCGACGGCGGCGGTCCCGGTCGAGGCCATCCCGGCGGACGCGAAGATCTTTGACATAGGGCCGCGCTCCCGGGAGTTGGTCTACTCGGCATGTGCGAAGGCGGGTACCGTTTTTTGGAATGGCCCCATGGGCGTGTTCGAGGTCCCCCCGTTCGATGAGGGGACCACCGCTACCGCCCGCGCCCTGGCCGCCGCTACCTCGGCTGGAGCGGTCACCGTCGTTGGTGGTGGCGATTCAGGCGCCGCCATTGAGAAGGCGGGCCTTGCCAAGGCGGTGAGCCACCTGTCGACGGGCGGCGGCGCGAGTCTGGAGCTGGTGGAGGGAAGGGCCCTCCCCGGCGTTGATGCTCTGGAGGCACGATGAAGGACAGACGCCCGCTGGTGGTCGGCAATTGGAAGATGCATCTCGATGGCGCCGGCGCGGAACGCCTGGCGGGCGAGATCCGCGATGGCCTTCCCCCCGGTGCATCGGTGGACGTCGGCGTATGCCCCCCCTTTCCCTATCTGTGCCGGGTCTCCCCCGTTCTGAAGGGGAGCGCCGTCGCCCTGGGAGCACAGGACGGGCACTGGGAGCAACAGGGGCCTTTCACTGGATGGGTCTCCATGGCAATGCTGGTTGACGTGGGCTGCTCCAGTGTGATAATTGGTCACTCCGAACGAAGGCAGTTCGGCCGTGAGACGGATGACGAGATCGGTCGGAAAGTAAGGGCAGGCCTTGACCAAGGCCTTGGAGTCATCCTGTGCGTCGGCGAAACCGGCCCCGAACGCGATGCCGGAGTCACGGAGGCCATCGTGGCGCGGCAGCTCTCCGGAGCACTGGAAGGGCTTGCCAGCCGCGGCATCCGGGGCCTCGTTGTCGCCTATGAGCCCGTGTGGGCGATAGGCACCGGGAAGACCGCGACTCCCGCCCTCGCGCAGGAGGCGCATCAGTTCATCAGACAATGGATCCTTGGAAGATTGGGGAGCGATGTCGCCCAGCAGGTCAGAATCCTATACGGCGGCAGCGTCAAGCCCGACAACATGCGTGCCCTAGCCGAGATGCCCGACATCGACGGTGCGTTGGTGGGAGGGGCGAGTCTCCAGGCTTCGGGTTTTCTGGACATCGTCCGGCAGGCAGCTGCCGGGAAGGGGTAGCTGATGTACGCGATTTTGCTGGTGCTCTTTGTTGCGACATCCGTCGTCCTTATGCTGGTGGTCCTGATCCAATCCAGCAAAGGCGGCGGTCTTGGCGGCGCCTTCGGGAGCGGGGGAGGGAGCCAGGCGCTCTTTGGAGGAAGAGGCGCGGCCCCATTCCTGATCAAGGCCACCACATATCTGGGCGGGGCGTACTTTCTCCTGGCACTCCTCCTGGGTGTCGTTTCGGCTCGACAGCGGAGGGACCGTAGCGCCATCGAACGCGAACTGGCGGGGGTCGCGGGTGAATTACGCAGATGTGCCGAGGTGGTGAAACATGGTAGACACGCCATCTTGAGGGGGTGGTGGGCCTTGCCCGTGCGGGTTCAAGTCCCGCCCTCGGCACCAGACGACAGGGGCCCTTGCGTGCTCCCCCGAGCATGCGGGGCCCCTTCCGACTAGTCAGGGTGCGGCGGTCTACCCTTCGAGTGACGCCGGGCACTCCGTTCCGCCGCGGTCGCCTGGCTTGATGAGAGAGCCCATCGATCCGTATGGCTCCTGCTGAGAGGTGTAGCGTGATTGCACGAATGGACGGCGGCTGCGACGATGGGCACACGCGTGTCTATGACCGCATCGAGGAGGAGTTCCTGCGCACCAGAAGGGTGTTCCTCTGGGGTGCGGTGGATGACGAACTGTCGGAGGAGGTGATCCGGCGGTTGCTCTACCTGGAGAGCCTCGATGCCACCTCCCCCATCACGCTTCTCCTGAACAGTCCCGGAGGAGCCATCACCTCGGGGTTTGCAATCTATGACACCATGCGGGGCATCGCACCACCGGTGCACACGGTATGCCTGGGCCTCGCTGCCAGCTTCGGCGCGGTCCTACTCGCCGCGGGCGAGAAGGGCCACCGGTGCGCGTGGCCACACGCGCGCATCCTCATTCATCAGCCCTTGATCCCCGGGCAGGTCATCGGGGCGGCTTCCGACCTTGAGATACAGGCGAAGGAGATGCTGCGGATGCGGGAGCGTCTCAATGAAGTGCTTGCCCATCATTCGGGTCAGTCCCTCGAGAGGATCCGCCAGGACACCGACAGGGACTTCTACATGAGTGCTGAAGAGGCCCAGGGATACGGCCTTATCGACCAGGTCATGAACTACGGCAAACGAGCCCTCTAGAGGCGGTTGCCGGACCGGCAAGGAAGAAGTCGCGGATGGGATCTTCCGGGGTTGCTCCCTGCAGCTTGTTGAGTCTCCCCGTCACATACAGCGGAAGACATTGTGGGAAGGACGGTAGCGCATGTACATCCTGGTGCTGAACTGCGGCAGCTCTTCGGTGAAGTTCCAGCTTGTCGACGGGCGGGACCAGGGTTGCATGGCGCGTGGGCTCGTTGAACGGATTGGCCTGCCGGCCCCCAGGCTCGTGTACCGTCTTCGAGATGGGGCCCCCCTGAAGAAGGAACTGAGCATCACCGACCACGCCGGAGCCATCGCAGTTGCTCTGGACATGCTCACCGACCCAGTGTACGGGGTAATGAAGGACAAGGCAGAGGTTGTCGGCGTGGGGCACCGCGTGGTGCATGGAGGAGAACGGTTCTCAGACTCCGTGCGCATCACCAAGGAAGTGCTCGGCGAGATAAAGGCTTGTGAGCGTTTCGCCCCCCTCCACAATCCCCACAACCTGCGAGGGATTCTGGTGTGCCAGGAGCTTCTGCCCGGCGCGCCGCAAGTCGCGGTGTTCGACACCGCCTTCCATCAGACCATGCCTCCCGAGGCCTATCTTTACGCCATTCCCATGGCGCTTTACGCCAAGCTCAAGATCCGCAAGTACGGGTTTCACGGCACTTCCCACAAGTACGTGAGCGAGCAGGCCGCCCGGGTGCTCGGCCGCCCGCTGGATGACCTGAAGATCATTACCTGTCACCTGGGCAACGGCGCCAGCATGGCTGCCGTCCAGGGCGGCAAGTCAGTGGACACCAGCATGGGTTTCACCCCGCTGGAAGGGCTCGTGATGGGAACCCGCTGCGGCGATATCGACCCTGCCTGCGTCACCCACATCATGTACGAGGAGAAGCTCTCGCCCACCCAGGTTGATGACCTTCTGAACAAGAAGAGCGGGATGCTGGGCCTGTGCGAGGCCACCAGCGACATGCGCGACATCGAGAATCACGCGATGGAGGGCTTGGAGAAGTTCCGACTGGCGCTGGACATCTACTGCCGTCGAATCCGGAAGTACGTGGGGGCTTATGCCGCCGTGCTCGGGGGTGTCGACGCCCTCGTGTTCACTGCGGGAGTCGGGGAGAACTCCCCGATCGTGCGCCGAATGGTGTGCGAGGATCTCGGGTTCCTTGGCGTACGGCTGGACGAAGCGAAGAATGAGCGTTCGGAACTGATCATCAGCACCGGTTCCGTCGCGGTTCTGGTCATCCCGACCAACGAGGAACTGGCGATCGCCCGAGACACGATCGCCGTCATAGGGGACGGGTCACCGAACATCGCGTGACGGCGACGCCGGACCGCCCTCCTGGTCACGGTCCTCCACCCTGTCGTCGCGCGCGGAGGACCGCCGATTCGATCGTCTCCACACGCCGCCGCATCTTCGGGCCTTTGAACTTCGCGGCGGCCGCTGAGCGAGCCGCTGACTCTCCCTACCGGGCATCGCCGCCGATCGCGAAGTACTCTGCTTCGGGGTGGTGGAGTATGAGCCCCGACGCCGAGCACTCGGGCACGAGCTGCCACGACTCAGTGTGGGAGATACCGATACGCTCGGGTCCCAGGAGGGCGAACAGCTGTTCATGGGAGGCGAGAGAGGGAAACGCCGGCATTCCAGGGGCGTAGATCTTCCCACCGGTTCCCAACCCCCACTCACGGACGATGTCGGACCGAACCATCTCGGCCAGTGCTTCCGTGAGCGCCATCGTCAAGCCGTGGAGGAGGAAGTACCTGGAGTAGAGGCCATCGCGTCTGGCCTCTTCCGCGGCGGCCAGCCCGCGACCTCCCATGGTCACCATGAAGAGGGCAAGGGCATCACCCACCGGGGCGATGTAATCCTGCAGCGAGCGCCCCTCCCCCTTTTCGCGTCCCACCGGGATCACCAGCTCCATCCCGCTCGGGGAGGCACTCACCTCGATGCCATCGGTGCCGTGGGGGCGCGCGTCCCAGTATCCCCACACGGCTGCACCCGTCAGACACCACTTCTCGATCTCGGGGACCATCTTGGCAAGGTACTGCAGTCCCAGATCCTCGTCGCGAAGCCGCCAGAACCGTCGGATAAGGCCGTGCTGATTGAGGAAGGGCCACAGTTCTCCGACGGGGATCAGTGAGCGGGTTCTGGTGCCCAGGAATGGCGGTCGCGGGGGCGTGACCCGCGACCGCGGCGTTCTCCGGGGCGGGATGTGGGCCGGCGCGCGGCACTCGGGAAGCGCCGGGATGTCTCCCTGGGCGAGGCGTTGGACGATCTCGAGCCCCTGGAGTGCATCACGGCCGAAGAAGACCAGACCCGGATATCGGGGCGCGAGTTCCCTCGCCGCATAGGCCTCGGAAAGCGCCGCACCTCCCACGAGGATGGGGGGAAACGGCTGACCCAGCGAGGCAATCTGCTCCATGCCTCTGACCATGACGTCGACGGATTGGACGAGGAGACCCGACAGTCCGAGCGCCAGGGCCCCGCGTTCCACGGTTTCCCGGAAGGCGGCGGCCATCGGCACACGGGTACCGAGATCCACCACGTTGAAGCCGTTATTCGCGAGGATGATGCCTACCAGGTTCTTCCCTATGTCGTGCACGTCGCCCTCGACGGTGGCGAGGACGACGGTTCCGCGGTCCGAGCAGGCCGACGTGGGAAGGTGGGGCCCGAGCAGTCGTGTGCCCTCACGAATCACCTCGGCGGATCCGAGCACGAAGGGCAGCTGCAACTCCCCTGCCTTGAACAGCTCGCCGACCCTGGCCATGCCGCGCAGGAGACCCTCCTCCAGCAGGGTGCGGGCGGGGTAGGCGAGGAGCCCTTCCTCGATGATGGTCACCAAGGAGGAGCGATCCCCCCTAATGACCGCGGCCTCCAGGGCACCAAGAGGGTCCTTGGGCGTCGCCGGAGGATCGCCGCCGGGCTCCTCGGCCGATGTGAAGCGCTCAAGAAACGCAAGGAGCCGGGTGCGCGGCGCTCCGTTGAGCAGCAGTTCTTCAGCCGCGGCTCTCGTCTCATGGGGGAGGAGGTGGAGCGGCTGAATCTGCCCCGCGTGGACGATGGCGGCGGCCAGACCGCGCTCCGCAGCCAGCTGAAGCATGACCGAGTTGAGCACTCCGCGGACTTTCGCGTCCAAACCATGGGACACATTGGAGATTCCCGCGATGGTCGGCATCCATGGGAGGACGCTCCGGAGCTCGTCCAGCGCCCCAAGGGTCTCGGCTGCGGCCCTCTCCAGGTCCGGCTGGCCGCTCCCAATGGGGAGGACCAGCGGATCGAAGAAGATCGCGTCTTCCGGCAGGCTCATCGCTCGCCTCACCTGATCGGCGCGGAGGGCGATTCGCACCTTGTGGGCACTCGTGTACGCCTGGCCGTCCTCGTCAATGGCCAAAACCACCATGGCACATCCCGTTTCGAGACAGGCGCGGGCGACCTGTCGCACGTCGCCATCTCCGTTCGCGAAAGAGACCGAGTTCAGGATGCTGCAGCCCGGCATTACCCTGGCCGCAGCGACGAGTGCGCCGGGAGTCGCCGAATCCAGGACCAGCGGCATGGTGCACCGCGCACGCAACGCGCCGGCCAGGTCGGTCAGCCGCTGAGTCGGATCCTCGCCTGCCAGGTCGACGCACAGATCCACGGCGTGGGCTCCCTCATCGGCCTGGGCCAGGGTAACGGCGGCTGCGGCATCCACATCGCCACTCTCGACGAGTTTCCTGAACCGGCGGGATCCGTTGACATTGCTGCGTTCGCCGACGATGAGGACCGAATCCTCCTGGCGGTAGGTGACACGATGATAGAGGCTGCTGAGGGAAGGGAGCCATGTGCCGGCGGGTTGCATCGGGCGGCGGCGACCAATGCGTGATGCCAGTGCCAGGATGTGGGCGGGCGTCGTGCCGCAGCACCCTCCGGCGATACCCACGGGATATCTGGCAACCAGCGCCTCAATCGAGAGGGCGAACTCTTCGGGCTGTAGCGGGAACACTACGCGGTCGTCTTCCCTCACCGGGAGACCCGCATTCGGCTTGAGCCACAAGGGTATCTGGGCGAGGGATGACATGACGGCGAGAGCCGCCCCCAGTTCCTTTGGACCGAGTCCGCAGTTCAGGCCGATTGCATCCGGCCGGAACGGAAGGACCGAGGCCATGGCTGCCTCGACCGTCGTGCCCAGAAGCATGGTGCCGGCCTCGGTCAGGGTCAGGGAGACCACCACGAACGATCCCTCGCCAGGCGATGGACAGCCCTCCCGGACGGCCGAGAGTGCCGCCTTGGCCTGCAGTGGATCCTGACAGGTCTCTACCACGAACCCATCTACCCCGCCCGCCAGGAGGCTCCGCACCTGCACAAGGTACGCTGCTCTGAGTTCGTCGAAGGTTGACTGCCCCAGGCTGGGCAGCAGCGAGCCCGGCCCGAGAGACCCGAGCACCCAGCCCTTCCTGTGTCGTCTCATCGCGGCCTTCGCCAAGACCGCGGCTTCGCGGTTGAGCTTCCCCGAAACCTCAGCCAGATCGTACGCCGCGAGGCTGAGGGGGTTTGCGCCGAACGTATTCGTCAGGATGATGTCGGCGCCGGCGTCGAGGTAATTGTCGTGCAGACGATTGACCACGTGCGGGCGCGACAGCGTGAGCCCATCAGGGCAGCCCTCGGGGAAATGCGTCTCCCCCGTCTGTTCCCGCAAGAGATTCTCCAGTGCGACCCCCGTTGAGCCATCAGACAGGAGGACTCGCTCACGGAGCGCGGCGCGCAGGTCGGACTCAGGCACAGGGCACCTCGGCAGGATGGGGGGAACGAACACCCTTCGAATCAACAGACTTGCGAGACCGGTGAAAAGGGTGAGCAGGGCGCAAT
The DNA here is from genome assembly GCA_025453925.1 of Candidatus Eiseniibacteriota bacterium. GTDB lineage: Bacteria > JAFGKV01 > JAFGKV01 > JAFGKV01 > JAFGKV01 > JAFGKV01. Next base: position 11,593 of record JALOPK010000053.1, read on the forward strand.
GCCCTCAACGGCGTTCACAGTCTGACAACGAACACGGGGTGGAAGGAACTCCCTCCCACCCCGTGTGACGGGAAAGACTCGACTAGCCCCAGTTCACCGTATTGCCGGTGACATGGTTGGTGTACCAGCCCGAGCCATTCGAATTCCAGTGTGCCTCGAAGATCAAGTCCCACTCGCTGTTCGCATCGTCCCAGTCGTACACGTAGAGCTCGCCCGATCCATCCGTGTCCTCGGTGACCACGATTCGCGATTCGCTGGGGGCGGTCAGCGTGGTCGTCTGGGAGGTGGCATCGGCAGTCCACATGCTCTGCAGGACCAGCGCCCCTCCCGCATTGAAGTCGCCCGAGTACCAATCGGCGTTGCCCGAGGAGGCGTCACCCGACCAGGTGGCGCTGGCCAGGACCGCGCCCGTGCCGCACTCCAGGAACTTCCACCACCCCGAGTTGCCGTCGGTGCTGGTGAAGCCCATGGCGCGGGCGCAGTTGGAGTAGATGCCGCCGTCGATGGTGTAGGTGAAGTACCATCCGTCACCTTTGAACTCGCAGAACACGCGGAAGGTGTGGATGCCATCCGAGTAGGTCCACGTCCAGACGCCATCGTCATACTGGACCTCGGTGCCAACGGTGAGCAGCAGATCGTTCATGTAGCCGTACATACCGCTAGTCATCGCGTTGGCGCTGGTGACGTACGCCTGTGCCGGGGCAGCGTTGGGATCTGAAGTGGTCGGCCCCGTGAACGTCATCGAGGGCTCGACAATCTCGGGCGGCTGCGTGGTGGGCGAGGAACCGTCATCGCCGCACGCAATGAGGAGACCGAAGACGAGAAGGAAAGTAAGCCGCTGGAGCATGAAGACTCCCTCCTTGTTGGTTCCAGCCTGCCGGAGGCTGGATGAAAACCGAACTACCAAGGACTGCCTCGGCGCATCGCCCGCGGTCTCCGCTTCTGGCTCCCCGAAGGGGCCGCACGAGCCGCACTGATGGGGAAGGACGGCCCACCGCCGCGCCGGTTTACAGAGTCGGTGCCGTCTCGCCATCTCGGGAGTCGGTCCTGGAAGCCGACAGTTCGTGAGGGTCAGCGTCCGCGGCGGCTCCGTATGCGAGGTGAGCCATGCGGGAGAACTCCTCACCCGCATGCTCGTTCTACCCGCCCCGGGGAACCGGGGATCCCTCCCAGGGAAGGCGGCGACCGGCTCGATCCTCACCATCCCGTGCTGGCGCGGTGTTCTGGAACTCCGCGGGCCCGGCCGCTGTATACTGGAGTTATGCAGGCTGCTTCGCAGTCCTGCGCGGGGTGATCGAGAGCTCTTGGGGCTGGAATCTTCCGCCATAGCCTGCTGCACACGTACTGCCTGAAGACCGGGAGGATGCGATGGACGTTGATATTCGAAAGACCGGCGATTTGGTCAAGGAGCGCATCGAACTCCTCAGCAGGATTCGAGCGAACGTCTCTTCGGTGATCGTTGGGCAGGCGAAGCTTATCGACGGGCTCCTCATCGGGCTCCTCACCCGGGGGCATCTGCTGCTGGAGGGTGTCCCCGGCCTGGCGAAGACCCTCACGGTCAGCACGCTGGCCAGCAGTATTGATGTCAAGTTCCAACGCATCCAGTTCACGCCGGACATGCTGCCGGCCGACATCGTCGGCACCACGGTTTTCGATCCCAAGGAAGGCGTCTTCTACCCTCGCAAGGGGCCCATCTTCGCCAACCTGATTCTCGCCGATGAGATCAACCGAGCACCGGCCAAGGTGCACAGCGCCTTGCTGGAGGCGATGCAGGAACGCGCGGTGACCATCCAGGATCAGACGTTTCTGCTCGAAGAGCCGTTCCTGGTACTGGCCACACAGAACCCCATCGAACAGGAGGGAACCTACCCACTTCCCGAGGCGCAGGTCGACCGGTTCATGCTGAAGCTGGGCGTGGGCTACCCCGGGAAGGACGAGGAGAAGGAGATCCTGAAGCGCATGGGCATGGTGAAGCCCGATGTCTCGGTGCGACCGGTGGCCACCAAGGATGAGATCCTCGAAGCGCGGGACGTGCTGGACATGGTCTACGTGGACGAAAAGGTCATGGGCTATGTGGTCGACGTGGTGTCGGCCACCCGCGATCCCGCGAAGTACGGTCTCAAGGACATGGCGGGGCTGATCCGGTATGGCGCCTCTCCCCGGGCGGGGATCCACCTCCTGCTTGCCGCGAAGGGCCACGCCGTGCTGGCCGGCCGCGGCTACGTCACGCCCGCCGACGTCAAGGCCATGGCCATGGACGCCTTGCGCCACCGCGTTATCCCGACCTATGAAGCCGAAGCCGAGGAACTGACCTCCGAGCACCTCGTCCAGAAGGTCTTGGACAATGTAGCGGTGCCCTAGTGGTACGGCGTTCACAGTGAACGGTTCACGGTTCACAGTGGAACGAGGCAGACCACGGGTGGAATGCAGAATCGAAGCGATCAGTGGTGGTGGAATCCGCCGAGCGCTCATCGCAGCCCGCGCAGAACTCTACCGCCGTTTTCTCTGAAGCGGGAGTGGGCATGCAGGATTTTCGGAGACTTCGAGTTTGGCAGCGAAGTCATGAGTTGGCGGTTGACATCTATCGATCAAGCTCCTCGTTCCCCAAACATGAGGCGTTCGGGCTGACCTCTCAGATCAGGAGAGCCGGCGCCTCGATACCGACCAATATCGCCGAGGGAGCGGGACGTTCGGGGAGCGCGGAGTTCATGCGGTTCCTGCACATCGCGATGGGCTCGGCATGCGAGCTCGAGTATCAACTCCTGCTGGCGAAGGACCTGGGCTACATCGAGAGTGCCGATCACCAGCGGCTGGAGGCTCACGCGATTGATGTCAAGCAGATGCTGTCAGCCCTTCAGAAGAAAGTCACGGACGCCGGCTCTCACCGCCAACACGCCGCCGGAGTTCGCGAGGACTCCTTCCAGTGGGATGTTGAGTGACCGCCGGGCTGGCCACATGCGGAACTCAGGAATCGGATCAACTTGCACAGCAGAAGCCGGTTGCAGACCCTCGGGGGTCTCATTCGACGCGCTGATGGGGTTTGAACCGTGAACGGTGAACGGTGAACGAATCGTCCGCATGAGGTTTGAACTGTGAACCGTGAACCGTCAACCGTGAACTTGCCCTCCGATCTTCTCAAACGCGTCAGGCAGATACAGATACGGGCGCGCAAGCCGGTGGCCGAACTGCTGGCGGGCGAGTTTCGCTCCGTGTTCCGCGGCACGGGGGTGGAATTCGACGAGCTGCGCGAGTATGTCCCGGGCGACGACATCCGTGCCATCGATTGGAACGTCACCGCACGCATGGGGCGGCCCTTCGTCAAGAAGTACATGGAGGAGCGGGAGCTCACCATCATGCTGCTTGTCGACCTCTCCGGGTCCATGAGTTTCGGCACCGGCCACTCCCTCAAGCGCGAGCGGGCGGCCGAACTGGCGGCACTACTCGCCTTCAGCGCAGCGCAGAACCGTGACAAAGTGGGACTCATCTCGTTTACCGATAAGGTGGAGCAGTTCATTCCTCCCAAGAAGGGAACTCGCCACGTGTTGCGGCTGATCCGCGAACTCCTGTACTTCACTCCGCTGGGGTCCGGGACGGATATCGCCGGTGCGTTGCACTACCTGAACCTTGTTCAGCACCGCAAGGCGGTGGTGTTCGTGATCTCGGATTTCCTCGGGGAAGGTTTTCGGCACGACCTGCGGCTCTCTGCTCGTCGTCACGATCTCATCACCGTGCTGCTTCGGGACGAGAAGGAAGCCGTCCTGCCCTCGCTGGGCGTGGCAGTGTTCACCGACCCGGAGACGGGCACTCAGGTGGTGATAGATACGGCTGTGCGGGCGACGCGTGAGCAGCTGGCCGCCCGGGCAACCGAGAGCGCGTCGTGGCTCGCTCGCGAGACCGCGGCGTCTGGGGCCGATCTGCTGGAGATCGGCAGCTCAGAGGACTACGTGACCAAGCTGCATCGGTTCTTCCGACGCAGGGAGCGCGCTCGCTGATGCACAGGGGATTCGTCATCCCGGTCCTCTTTCTCGCCTGCGCCGGAGGCAAGGGCGGCCAGGAGGAGATAGTCTGGAAACGCTCGTTCACCTACGGTTCGCCGCCCGTTCAAGTGACGGTGAACCTGGAGAGTGATTCACTGACCGCGGCGTCGACAGTGCACGTGGAGCTGATCGTGGAGGCGGGTGCTGCGATCCGCGCTGGGCTGCCTGATTCGGTGCCGCTGGAAGGCCTCCTGGTGCGCTCCTCGTCGGCGAGCCCTCCCGAGCCCATGACGGGAGGAGGGCATCGGGAACGGGCGCGCCTGGTGCTGGAACCCATGCTGCCCGGTATGGCGTCGATCGGACCCATTGTCGTGCCCTTCGAGCAGCAGGAAGGTGATCAATGGATCGGGCACCGTCTGCAAACGGCCCGCATCGACGTTGCGGTGGCCTCTCTAGGAGTGCCGGAGCAGGGACCAATCGAGTTCAAGGCGCCTCGCGGGCCGGCATGGCCTCGCACCGACATGCTGCCCTACGTCGTCGCAGGGATAACGGCTCTGGCAGCTGTGTTCGGGCTTGTCTACTGGCTGACCGTCCGGCGTGCGCGCAAGGCCGTAGCGCTCGTCCCACCCGACCGCCTCGCCCTCCGGGAGTTGAGTGACCTCGAGCGCCGCGATCTCATCCGCCGGGGTGAACTGCGGCGTTTCTACGGTGAGCTGACCGATATTGTCCGGAGCTACCTTGATCGCGGGTTTGGCATCCCCGCCCCCGATCTCACCACGGATGAGGTGGCGCAGCAGCTTCGGACGATCGAACGCTTCACCGTTGAACAAATCCTGCAGACGCGGACACTGTTGGACGAGGCGGATCTGGTGAAGTTCGCGAAGTTCGAGCCGGGCCGTGACACCGCGGAAGATCGTCTGTTGGGCGCCAAGGCATTCGTCCGTGCGACCGCACCAGGTGAGGAGCCAGGCCGTGCAGTTTGAACCCATGTCGCTCAGGGCCGCGGTCATTTTGGCTGCCATCGTGCTGCCGCTGGTTGCCTGGCGGATGTTCAACCGGCGACGGGCGGCGGTCACCCTCTCTACGGCGCCGCTACTGGCCTCGGGGCCCAGGGGCCTGCGGAGCCGGCTATACCGACTGCCCGATGCGCTCCGGTTTCTGGCGCTGATTTCGCTGCTTGTCGCATTGGCCCGGCCCCGGCAGGGTGAAGAGAGCGTGCACGTGAGCAGTGAAGGCGTCGCAATCATGATGCTGGTCGACCGGTCGACCTCCATGGGTCGGCCCATGCAGATTGTTCAGGGAGACACGCTCTCCCGGCTCGACACGGTGAAGCGAGTGTTCAAGGCCTTCGTGTTGGGGGGTGATGGCCTTCCCGGCCGGCCCAATGACCTGGTGGGCCTCTCCACCTTCGCCATGTTCGGCGAGCAGAACTGCCCACTGACCCTGGATCGAGACGGGCTGGCGTTGTTCATCGACGGGATCACCCTTGCGACTCAGGTGGAAAATCTAACCGCCATCGGCGATGGTCTGCGCCACGCCGCGCTCAGTCTTGTTGCGGCAACTGCCCGCACCCCGACGAAGAGCAAGTTCGTCATTCTCCTGAGCGATGGAGAGCAGAACGCCGGGGAATTGACTCCTGCCGAAGGCGCCCGGCTCGCTGCTTCGTATGGGATCAAGGTCCATTGCATCTTCGTGTCCTCGCCGATGGGCGCTCAGCAGTATGTCGATTTCTTCGGCAGAGTAGTGTTAGTCCCCACCGAAGTGCCGACCGGGGATGAGCTCAAGGAGGTGGCGTCCCTCACCGGAGGCACCTTCTCCGAGGCGACCGACGGCGAGTCGCTCGTCGAAATCACCCGACGCATCGATCAGGAGGAGAAGACTGAGATCAGACAGAAGGTCGTGCGCTATCGGGAGCGCTTCGGGCTTCCCCTTGTCATCGGCATCACCTTGCTGGGTGTCGAGCTTCTCCTCCGCGCCACCGTGTTCCTCCGCATTCCATAGAGGCCGCAATGGAAGCGTTCTTCAGATTCCTGCGCCCGGGACTGGCGGCGCTGTTGTTCTGTGTGCCGGCATACGTCGCGCTACGCGTCTGGGCCGCCCGCAGGACCGTTCGACGAGTCGAGCTGTTGGCTTCCATCCAGACCAGGTGGCGCATCGCGCCGCGCATGTCACCCGGGAGGCGTTTCACGGCTGTTCTGCTCCTCGCCATGGCCACCACCATGCTGGCGGCTGCTGCCATGCGCCCCCAAGGCGATCCGAGCAGACTGGAAGTATTGTCCAAAGGGCGTGACCTGGTGTTCCTCGTGGACGTGTCGAGGAGCATGCTCGCCCAGGATTTGCGGCCCAGCCGCCTGGAGCGATCGGTCCTCGCCATCAAGGAGCTCATCCCCTCACTCAAGGGCGACCGGGTGGCGTTGGTGGTGTTCGCGGGGAACGCCGCCCTGAAGTCCCCGCTCACCCTCGACTACACCTTCCTGCGTTCCATTCTCGACGAGCTGGGGCCCAGCGACGTGAGCCAGGGCGGGACCAGCGTGGGGGACGCGTTGCGGATCACGGCGGATCGGGTTCTCAAGGCGGAAGAGGCGGCCTACCAGGACATCATCCTGATTTCAGATGGTGAGGATCAGGATTCCTTCGCGTTGGAAGCTGCCAAGGAGTTGGCGGTGCGCGGTGTGCGGATCCATGCGGTGGGCGTCGGAAGCCTGGAAGGCACACGCATTCCGGACCCTGATAGTCCCGGCGCCTATCTGACCTACCAGGGAGAAACGGTGCACTCTGCGCTGAACGAGGAACTGCTTCGCCGCATCGCCGAAGTGACGCCCGGGGGGAGCTACTTGCCGGCACGCGCGGGCAATCTGGAGCTTGTCTCGCTCTACCGTGATGTGATCTCCCAGGAGGAGGAGCGGACCGTGCAGACCGGCATGCGTCTGCAGTGGCGCGAGTGGTTCCAGGCGCCGCTGTTGCTGGGAATCCTCCTCCTCGCAGGTGAAGCCATTGTGCGGGGGACTTGGAATGCCTGACCTCAACAACGCGACAACACCAGACGCGCAGGGCGATGCGTTCCATTCTGCAGATTCGACTACGCGGCATCGTCATTCCGGGCACGTGAAACGCGACCCGGAATCCAGGAGGGCCGGCCGGATTCCCGCCTCCGCAGGAGTGACACGGGACGGATCTCTGGTGAAGTGTGGAGGGTTGCCTTTCAGTGCCGGTGGTTCCGCGAGGGTAGGAACAGGTCGTCCTGAGACGCCGGTCACCGGCAGCCCCGCGTCATTGGCGAGAATGGGAAGTGGCCATCGAACCATCGGCTCGACGTTGGTCCTGCGGGCGGTGGCGGTAGTCTGGTTGACCGCAGGCGCGGCATTCGGCACCACGGTGGAAGAGGCCCTGCGGATCAGAGACCGCGAGGGACCGGACAAGGCCGCCGTGATTCTGGAAGAGCTGTGGCATAAGGCCCCGGGGAACCCTGAGGCCGGCTACAACCTGGGATTGTGCTTGCTGGAATCCGGTGCGACCGACAGCGCCGCAACCGTGCTCGATGCCGTCGCGCAGCTCAAGGACATTCACCCTGCCATGCGCCGTGACGCGCTCTACAACCTTGGGCTGGCACGGGCGTTGGGCGCCCAGCAGGTACAGCAGATTCGGCCCGCCCAGGCCAAAGAGCTTTATGGCCAAGCGATTCGGAGCTTCCGTGATGCACTTTCCGGCCCTGCTGACGCTGGCCTCACCACCGATGCCGGGTACAATATCGAGGCCGCATGGCGGCTCCTGGCACAACTGGAGCAGCAGCTGCAGCAGCAGTCGTCATCGGGCATGGACTCATTGGCGCAGCAGCTGCAGGATTTGGCCTCCCGGCAAGAGGACCTGCAGGAGCAGACGCAGGAGAGCTCGAACCCGCGGGAGCTTCAGGACGAGCAACAGGATCTTCAGCAACAGGCGCAGGATCTCGCGGAACAGATGCAGCGCAAGGGCCATGAGAAGCCGGCGGAAGACGTGCAGCAGGCGCAGCAGGCCCAGGGAATAGCCGCGGAGAAGCTCTCCCAGAGTGATGCCCAGGAGGCGGCCGAGCAGCAGGACCAGGCAC
>JALOPK010000337.1 GCA_025453925.1 Candidatus Eiseniibacteriota bacterium
GGATTCAGGCTGTTCGTGCGCTACCTCGGCACGCAAGTTGAGCGTGTGCTGAGCTCGGCGGAGCTGCAGGCGGAATCGCATCCCGTTCGGGTGCCGTTCGACTACACCAACGAGTGGATCATCATAACCGCGTTTGTCAACGATGATGACCGGGGGTATCGCTTCATCGTGGACACCGGCGCCGAGGCGACCTGCGTGCTCAGGAGCGCGGCAGAACGCCTCGGCCTCGCCCCCGTCAAGGTGGGAGGCGTCGCCCTGGGCGGGGACGACGAATCCGTTGTGCGTATGGATCGGCTTCGTCTCGGAAGAGCCACGTATCGGGATGTGGGGGCGGTTGTGGTAGATGATGACAGCCTGGAGCCGCTCCCGTGTCTGGTCGACGGGGGCATCATCGGAGTCAATGTCCTCACCAAAGCAGCACTGCAGATCGACTACGCCTCCTCCGTCGTCACGATCGATGCCGACACTGGGAAGCCCATGGCGGACGCCATCAAACTCCCATTCACCATGGACGGGAAGTGGGGCCGCGCGTCCCTGAAGCTTGCCATGTCAACGGGCGATACGATCCCGCTCCTGCTGGACACGGGGTATTCCGGCCGGCTGTCCCTGTCGCTCGCCTACCCTCGCCGCTTCCTCGCGTCTCTTTCGGATGAACCCGTGCGCGGCTTTCTGACTGGTCCGCCCGTCGGAACCTTCACCATCGCGCCTGTCGTCCCACGGGATGCCTGGGCCGTGCGGCTGGAGGGCTGCAGCATCGGAGACCTGAGCCTTGACGGTGTTGCCGCCACGGTCGACTCGGCCATCAGAACCGGCGAACGGGGCCTGCTGGGAAACAGCGTGCTTGACCGGTATGATGTCACGATCGACTGGGCTCGCAGACTCCTTCGCCTTGTCCCGGTGGCCGGCCGCCACCTCCCGGACAATCCCGACATCGTCGGACTGACCTATCTCCCTCACGTTTCGCGCCTCGTGGTCCACACCGTGTACGAGGGATCAGCGGCGGCAGTGGAAGGCATCGTTCCCGGTGATGAGATCGTTGCAGTGAACGGCAGCTCGATCTCAGAGATGTCCCGTGACGAGCTGTGTCGGCTGTGGCTGGATGAGTCGCACGTGGCGCCTGCTGCTGCCGAGTCGGTAGTGGTGACGGTCCGTCGTGAGGGCCAGGTGATGACCCACGCGCTCAGAAGCTTCCCGGTCTTCTCCGAGGCTGTTTCCCCGTCTCTATGACGGGTCTGGTTGAATGGGGCTTGCCCCGAGCGGTTCGGGCGGGGCGGCCTCCCTCCTAAGGGGCAGCCACGGGATCAGAGATTCCAACTCCAGCTCAAGCCGATAGATGGCAGAAGCTTGAACCAGTACTCTGCTTCGCGGATCTGGCGGTAGTTGCCGCTGCCATCGCTCCAGATCCAGGTGTCATAGGTTCGCACGTTTTCGTGGTTGTAGAGATTGATGATCTCGAGAAATGTGGAAATCGTCCCAATGGAGGTCTTGAAGACCCGGTTGAGTCGCGCATCAAGCCGGTGGAACGCCGGAAGGGTGGCCCCGTAAGCCTCGTCGACGTATTCGTAGGCGTAGGTGGACCCATCCGCCAGCGTGCCGATCCCCATCTTCTCCGCAGTGTACGGCCACCCGGTGTGGTATTGCCAGGCCAGGTTGAGATGCCACTTGGGGTCAGGCCGGTAGTTGAGATCGAGGTAGACGGTGTGCCGCTGGTCGAACTTGCCTGGGACTCGCGCATTCCACTCCATCTCCTCACCGGCGACGCTGATCCGCGTGAGATCGTCGTCCGCGTAGGACAACCCATAACTGCCCCACCACGAAAACCGGCCCCCGGTGTCCCGCTTGAGGTAGACCTCGATCCCTTTGACGGTAGCTCCATCGAGATGCACCCTCACGCGGTCGTCCTGCATCTCGGGGAAGAACTCGATCTGATTCATCCAGTTGCGATACTCGGGCCGGAGATCGGAATAGGCCTTGTGGTATCCCTCCAATCGAACCAGGATTCCGTTCGCGAGCGAGCGCTCGAACCCGATGACGCTGTGTTTCGCAAGCTCCGCGGAATCAAACGTCTCATCTCCATCTTGGATGTCCAGCGCGTTCATGCTCTCGCTCTGGTAGAAGTAGCCCCACCCGGCCCGGGCAACGGTGTGCTTCCCCAGTGTGTACGCCAGCCCGATACGGGGACTGAAGAGGTCGTCTCCCGTGTAGGATGCATGGTCGAACCGTGCGCCCACCTCCACCGCCAGTGACCCGAGCGGCCTGACGCGGTTGGCGAGATACGCGCCCCATCGTTCCCCCGAGACCGACCGGTCGATGCGGGTCGTGTCGACCAGGCTCGTCCATTGCTCCACTTCCGGGTCCCACACATAACGAACCTTTCGGCTGAAGTAGTCATAGTCGGCGGACAGCCTCTTGATGTCGACGCCCCACTTGACCAGCATGTTGTCAGACGCTTCGAAGCTCCAATCCTGCTTGAGGCCCACTACGTCAAAGCCCCGTTCGTCAGCCACATCGAAGTCAATGCCCGACTCTTGGGTGTCACCCTGATAGCCGACCCCCTCTCGATCACGGGTCACCTTGCCGCCCGACACTAGGCTCTTCACGAGTAGCCGCGGCGACAACAACGATCTGAGGGAGATCCACGCATAGGAGTTGCCGTAGCTCGTGCTTGATTGATCCTCATCGTCCTCGACGAACTCGATTCGATCGTCTGAGGTGAGCACATGGGCGGAGATGGTGTGCGTGTCGCCGATGCGGTAGCGATACAGGCCGAGGAGGTCGTAGTAGGTAGGCGACGGTTTGTTCTCCTCCCGCATGAGCTCCAGGACCAGGTCGAGGTAGCCCCTCCGTGCGGAGAGCAGCCACGAGGCTCGTTCCGTCGATCCCTCCAGCATGAGGCGGGCGTTCATGAAGCTGATGCCGACACCCGCCCGCCGAGTTCCAGCGGGAGCGGTGCGGGACGTGATGTTCAACACGCCGCTCGTCCGGTCGCCGTACTCCGCTGAGAACCCGCCCGTGATCAAATCGATACCCTCGATCGCGCCCACGTCGATGATGCTCAGGACGCCGCCGTTGACATCCTTCACGTGAAAGGGCTCGTAGAGCTCCAGGCCATCGAGCAGGACCAAGACCTCCTCGTTCTCTCCGCCCCTGACAGTGAACTTCGCGGAGAAATCATTGCCCCCGATCCCGGGAAGGCGCGTGATCGCCCGGTAGATGTCGTCCCCCACCTGGGAGATCTTCTGAATGTCGCTTCTGGTCAGCGTTTGCCGGCCCTCTGTCTCTGATCCCATGATGGCGAAGCGGCCCGGGGTCACGGTGATGGCGCCCAAGGGAATGGGCTTGAGTTCCAGCTCCGCGTAGATGTGCGCGACCGGGCGACTGTCGGTCAGCGTGATCCCCTCGATCCGCAGCCTCTCGCATCCGACGTAGTCGATCTGCACTGAATAGGTCCCCATAGGGAGATCCGAGAGCATGAACTCACCGTTCGTGCCCGTGAACGTCCCGGAGTCGAGACCAACGATGAGGACATTGGCGCCCACCATCGGCTGCTTCGAGACCTCATCGACGGCACGGCCCTGGATCGCCCCAACCTCCTGCGCCAGTGGTCCTCGCAAGGAAGCGAGTAGGACGGCACAGGCAGCGACATGGCGTGTGACCATAGATGTTCCATCCTTTCCCGTAGGAGAGGAGCCACGGTGTAGGCTCCATCCCGGCTACTTCCATCGGCAATCCTGATCCTCAGGCCACCCGGGAGATGACCACACCGGCGCCACGACGCTGATGGGGTGGGGAGGCACCTTCCGCAGGTCAGCTATGGAAGCGTTCCCAGCAGCATGAGGACTGCGGACGACGGGCGAATTGCCGGGCAGAGCTTGAATGGGATGAAGCTGATCGTGAACCCGGTGAACAACGACACCACGGCAAGTGCCACCAGCGAGGCACCAGGCGTGGCGTACACGACGGTCGCTGCCCGGCCTGCGTGATCGACTGACGTCACGGCGGCGAGAGTGCCCCCAAGGCAGATCAGTGCCACACCCTCAACGACCCACTCCATGGTAATGATTCGCGCGTTGTCCGCAGAGAGGGAGCCAAA
>JALOPK010000338.1 GCA_025453925.1 Candidatus Eiseniibacteriota bacterium
ATCGCCCAACGGGCGTAGTCGTTGTATGGTTCATCAACCAGAACAGCCCGGAGCAGGCGCCGCGCCCCTGCCTGCATGCCCTTCGTCAAGCCGATCTCCGCGATCACCTCGAATGGCCGCCACTCCCGCCTAGTGGTCTGGATGAACTCGGCTGAAAGGTCGAACGCCTTTGCGAGATCTCCCTCTTCATAGTACATGCCGATGACCCGGATCCAGAGTTCCCAGTCGGTCTTCCAGTGTCGCGCCAGATCCTCGTACTCCCGCGCCGCTTCCCATCGCATCCCACGCCCCTCGAACGCCTGAGCAGCTTTGAGATGGCCGACGTTGAAGACCTGGTGGCGGTGAGCCGGCCTGACGAAACAGAGGCCGGAGACAGCCAGGGATACGGCTCCCAACCCCGCCACGGCACGCAGGAGGGTTCTGCCGGAAGTGAGCCCGGTTGCCGTGAACCCCGCGAACAACAACCCGAGGCAGAAGAACACCTCCCCCACCTCGTCATCCGTGGCGGTGAAGGGCTGGTTCATCAGCCAGACGGCAAGCCCGGAGCACACGACCGCGCCGAGGTTCGGCACAGGAACTCCAAGCCGGTTCGCCAGCAGCTTGAGCGGCTTCACCAACCACGCCAGCACGGGGACCAGGATTCCATACACCACCATGATCAACATCGCCAGCCTCCGCGGCTCGACGAGCTGGCGCGCGAGGTTGTGAATAGTCACTTCGTGCTGGACGTTCCGTTCCGAGAAGTATGTCGGCGTCTGGTAACCCACGATGCGCTGGCCCCAACTGATCTCCTCCCCCGCGACGAACGCGCAAAGCGCCGCCATGCCCGCGCACAGCAGAAGTCCGAGCCATGCCCTGCTTCGCCACCGCGCCGCCGTCGCCTTTCCCCAGAGCCCGGCGCCCAGCGCCAGGCAGAAAAACTCGAACCACTCCGGCGGAAGATCCTCCATCAGCCAGTAGCCGAAGAGTCGGGGCGAGATCAGCAGCAGAAACCCCGATCCCAGCAGGATCGCCGCCGAAATCGCCAGTTCCGCCCTCACCATCTTGATCTACTGCCCGTCGTCGACAGACCCAAAACGCCCGCCGGCACGGTTCCGGCTCCACTGTGGGAACCGCAACGGCCCCGCATGTCCGCAATCGAGCGCCAACGAGCCGCCGAGTCTGCGGCCCCAGTGGGAGCGACTTGAGTCGCGATCTGAATCATCCGCACCTCGCCCTCACCTCATTTCTGGCATACTCCTCCGCACATGTCGGCCCCCCTCGACCGATGCGCACGCGGTTTCTCCTAGTGAAACAGCACATCCACCGACTCATAGTCATCCTCGGAGTGGAACCCGACTCGGAGATGGGTGCCGATCAACCCCTGCATGATCTCCCAGAGCTTCGGTTCACAGTCACGCAGATTCTTGTCCACGTAGAACACGTGCACATTCCGGCGCGTGACCCACTCCATGAAGTCCGCCGCCGACGCAATCCACCGGCCGTCGATATGTGGTGCCACATAGTACATCCTCGCAAGAGTAACGGGCGCCATTGTGTACGACGCCACTGGAGTTCCCTCCCGCTGGGTCTGTGCCAGGAATCGGGCTGCCATCTCGTCGGCCCGCGTTCCGATCCGCGGAAAGCGCGGCAGTGCGAGACGCGCCGGGAGTGAGAAGTGAGTCTGCAACGAGAACAGCAGCAGCATTCCGCATGCGCCGAGGACCGCTCGGGTGTCCCGTGAGAGAACCGGATCGTGCCGGTTGAGCAGGTTCCACAGCACCACCATCCCCACGAGAAAGGTGACGCCCGGCCACCACAGGAGGTCGTTGTTCTTCGAGATGCCGTAGAAGATCAGCAGACCCAGGACGCCGGTAGCACAGAATGCCGCCCGTCGAGCCCGCTGGTCGAACAGCGTCGAGGCACCAAGTGCGGCGAGCCAGAACACCGGAGCATACGCGAGGAGGAGGTATCCCTCCCGATAGAACGTCAGCCCGTACAGAAGAAGATGCGAGCACCAGAAGACGAGGACCAGCAGCACTGCCGTCGCGCGGCGTCCCCACAACGCAACCAGCCCGCGAAGAGCAAGAAAGCAGAGCATCGCGCCAACCCCACGCAGCCCACGCCCGTAGGCCGCCATCGCTTGGGCCGGCACCTGCCCCATTCCGGTCATCAGACGTCGCCCGAACGCCGCGGGGTTCCTGAAGACGGCCCGGGCGATCGAGTACCCGTTCTCCTCGGGGGTCCCGTAGAGCCGTCGCGCCGCATCATAGCCCTCGACATATGGGTTGCGGCCATGGTAGCTGGCCACACGTACGACGCCCTCCCCCTGTTCGAACGCGTCGTAGCTCCTCCGGGCAATTCCGAGGTTCACCGAACACGATGTGAGCGCCTGGATCGCGATGTACGCCCCAACCAGGCAGAATGCGGGCAGAAAGATAGCGCCGGCCTGCCGCCCCCCCCCCCCGAGCCGCCCTCGCAGAAGAAACAGGGTGAGGAGTTCCGCAACGCAGAGAAGGAAGAGGCCATCGTTGCGCGCGAGGGCAGCGAGGCCAAGAAGAAACGAAGTCTGTACCCCGATTGACAGTCGCCCTTCACGCAGGAAGACGAGAAAACGTGCCAACGCAAAGGCAGACAGCGCGGCGAACACCCCATCGGTCGAGTTATCCAACAGGCCCAGGAGGCCTGGGGAGACCAAGAGGAAGCCGAGGGGAACGAGGGGGTGAACAAAGCCGCGCAGCGACCGACCGGCCGCATACATGCCCACCCAGAGCGCGGCAAACACCACAAAACGCCCCGCTCCGTAGGCATACATCATCCAGTTTGGTGAACGACCGAAGGGAAGCGAGAGAATGGCCCAGAACCCCGCAACCAGAGGGTTCTCCGCCAGCACGGGCAGCTCGCCATGAAGGAGCCGTTGCCCCTTGTCGATGTAGTACGCCTCATCGAAGATGACGATATCGCGCAAGTGCGGGAAGAATACGCGGAAGGACAGTGCCGCGCTCATCAGCATCATGAGAAGGACGGCAGCCCATTCCCCGCGCTGCGCCGGTGGCGTGCGAGGGAAGCCGACATGATTGCGATTGCTGGGCATTGATCTCCCCGACACGTGGCTGCAGGGTCATCAGGAGCATCGAGATGGCATCAGCCCCCGGAAGTGCGAATCACGCCAGGCAGAATACGCGGAGACGGCGGCTTGGGCAACCCGCTACGCGTCTCTGTTGACCCGCGACATCGGGCAAGCATATAGGACATGTCCTATATTGGACATGTCCTATATCAACTCAAAGGCAGGGCTCGTCCTGGCATGGGGCGGCATGCCCGCCCGTGCTCCTGTTGACTCCTGCTTCCGTCCTTCCCTATCCTGGCGAAGTGGCGGTAGCGCCCATCACCACTACGATCCGCGGCACGGCATCCCCTCCGAAGTCCCCCTGGCCAGAGACGATGGGATGTCGCGTGAATGCGCAGTCAATTGCGACCATCTCCAGACGGTCTCGAGGTCCAGAGTAGGATACCTGATCACCTCGTTGGCCCCCGGAGAGGATGGCAGCGGCGTCAAAGGCCATCGAGTTCGTCCTGGATCTGTCGCCGCGCTGGCGTCCCCGCCTTTTGACAGGCGGCCGCGGCCGCTGCAACTGGCCCTCTGCCGGCCTCACGAGTCTTCTTCACCTTGACGTGATCGGCGCTGCCACGCTTCATCGTGTCCTCATCCACAGCAAGGACCTGCGCTTGTCAAAGGCGGCGGCTCACGCCTCAGTCCAGCGGGAGAACGGAAGCAAGATGAGAAACGCGCGACTCCGCCGAATCGGGGCGATGATCATCCTGGCAGCGGTCCTCATCCTCCTGGTCTCGTCGTTCGTTGATTGGCGGACACCGGCGTGGGGCATTCTCATCTGGGGGCATCGTACCGATGTGTTCCTCGGTGCGCTGGGGCTGGCCCTGATGGGGATCTCGCTCGTCGTCTTCTCATTTGGTGGCCGCACCAGGCGGGCGGGATTGCTCGCCGGGCTGCTCCTTGCGCTATCGTCATCCCTCTTCGGCTTGAGCCTTGTCGAATGGTATCTACGCCACCCCTCGCGCCTCCGCCTCCGTGTGGCGTCCCGGATCCTGGA
>JALOPK010000054.1 GCA_025453925.1 Candidatus Eiseniibacteriota bacterium
CGGGCACGGTTGAGCGCGAAGTTCTCGTCTTGGATGTGGAAATCGGTGATGCCCCATCGATCATGATAGAAAAGGAGCTCGCGCATAACATCACCCGGCGAGCGCGCCAGCCACTTTCCACCCGACATGAGGGGCGCCTGGCAGAAGCCGCACCGGAACGGGCAGCCGCGTGACGTGATCACGTTCATGTACGGTCCGCGGACAGGGCCGTGGCCATAGGGCAACTTCCAGTAGTTCTCCAGCGGGAGCAGGTCCACGGCGGGCAGCGGGAAGCCGTCGAGCGATTCAAGAAGAACCACCCGCGGGCGCACGACATCATTCGTGGCCAGCCCGTCGATCTCCTCCAGCGAGCCATTTCCCTCCAGCGCCGCGAGAAGAGCCGGCAGCCGACGCTCGCCTTCACCGAGAACCACGTAGTCGGCACCCAGGCGGACGAACTGCTCCGGCACGAAAGTCGGGTGGTAGCCCCCCACGATGAGGGGAGTGCCGGGGAATGCCGCGCGGAGGTCGGCAAGAAGAACCCTGGCCACCGCCTGCTCGGTCGTGCAGTGGACGCTGAGGCCGATGGCCTCCGTGTCGGTGGGAATCGCGGATCTGATCTGCTCAGGCGTGAGACCCCGGGCGACATACTCCCTCCCAAATGGGTAGAGCCTACGGGGCGCAAGTCCGTAGGCGTCGAGGACCGTGACCTCGTGTCCCGCGGCCCGCACCACCGCGGCGAGGTGAGCGATGCCGATGGGGATGCCTGGGATGGAGCCGTAGAAATCGCCCCGGCGGTGAATCACCGGAGGGCGGATGAGAAGCAGGTTCATTTCGCCGTTCTGAGGAGTGTGTGGAACCTCATCCTGGCAACGGAGAGGCCACCGAAGAACAGCGCCTGTACGTCGTACCACTCTCGGATCCTGGCAATCCTTCGCATCACAAAGGATGGTCGCGCGTAGTAGTCGGCATAGGCCCGCTGCACCAGGTCAATGACCTGCTCCGCAGTCATGGTGTAGGGCACGAAGGGCGCCCCCTTGAAGAGCATGCCCAATCGCTCCAAGGGGGCGTTGATGTGCCCGTACAGGTGGACATTCTTGTAGAGTTCGGTGCCGGGAAAAGGCGTCTTGAGGTTCTTGTCGACCCCGCTTTCCATGCCGTAGTTGATGCACCAGCAACCGGCGCGCTTCATCATGCGGAGAAGCTCCTCGTCGACGGCGTCAACCCGGGCGGAGCACCAGAACACGATCTTGAGGTTGCGCCGGAGGATCTCCTCGCAGATGCCGATGGTGCGGACGCGATCCAGGGCGAAGTGTTCGTCCCAGAATTTGATCTCCCGCACGCCGTAGTCCTTCACGTACCACTCCATCTCGTCCACCACATGGCCCGGCGACCGGTACCGCGTCGCATTCCCCATCATCCTGAAGCAGTAGATGCAGTTGTTCTTGCATCCGCGCGAGCTGACCATCTCCACCACCGGCAAACGAAGGACCTGGCCGTAGGACGGCCGGTACGGGTAGTGGGCCACCAGGTCGTAGGCCGGGAAGGGCAGCACATCGAGGTTGGTGATCGGATCCTGGGGAGGGTTCTCGACGATGCGGTCGCCATCGCGCCAGATGCAGCCCCTTAGGCCCTCCAGGTTGGCACCGGCCGCGACCCGCTCCGCAAGCGCTACCGCCGTGGTCTCGCCCTCGCCGCAGACGACCGCGTCCAGGGCCGGCTCGTCGAAGCACGCGGTCCGGAATGCGGTCGGCCCGTGCCCGCCGGCCACGGTGAAGACGCCCGGACGAACTCCCTTCGCCATGCGAATGAGGTCGCGGGCGCGGTTCCACATGAGGGCGACGCTGTACACGCCAAAGAGGTCGGGCTTCCATTCGGCGATCTCCTGCAGCATCTCCTGCCGTGTGTGATAGAAGCTCTCCAGGATCCTCACCTCATGCCCTGCTCGCCGCAGCACCGCGCCGATGTACATCAGGCCCGGCATGGGCCAGACGCCCGCCACGGATTTCGTCGTGGCCGATCGAATATCGTCATAGGTCCAGGATGGCGCCGTGAGCAAGCACTTCATTGAGGATTCCTAGCTGGAGGTGAGAAGCAAGAAGAAGCCTTTGATGTTCTTCTTCAGGTCGTGGATGTTACGCATCTTCCGGATCCGCCGCCCGACCTGGCGGGGGCGCAGGTAGAACCGCTTGTGTGCCGTTTTGATGAGCGTGGTGATCTGTTCCTCGGTCAACCCCTCGGGAACGAACGACACATTCTTTAGATCATAGGGCGCTTCGTGTTTCACCGCCCGGATCCTTCCGGCTTTCACATCGTCGTACACCGCCGAACCGGGGAAAGGGGTGAGCGACACAAAGACCGCGAAGTCGAGGCCGATGGAACAGGCGAACTCGATGGTCTTCAAGCCCTCCTCATACGTTTCGCCCGGAATGCCGAACATGAACGTGCCGTATGCCTCGATGCCGGCCGTGCTTGTCATCGCCACCGCGTCGGCGATCTGCTCCAGGGTGAGCCCCTTCTTCAGGGTGTCGATGTTCTTCTGTACCCCCGACTCGATGCCGTAGAGCACCCGCCAGCACCCCGCCCGCTTCATGTGCCGCAGGAGTGGGAGACTCACCTTGTCGGCACGGGCATTCACACACCAATCGACCTTGAGATTGCGTCGAAGGATCTCGTCGCAGACCTCGGTGGCCCGACGCTCGGACAGCGTGAATGTGTCATCCCAGAACGCTACATCGACGACGCCGTGGTCGCGGTGCAGCATCTCTATCTCGTCAACGATGTTGCGGGCGCTGCGCATTCTGGTGTGGGGGTCGGTGTGACAGAAGGTGCACTGGAACGGGCAGCCCCTGGATCCGATGATGGACTCGTGGGGCAAGCGGTGGTAGAACGTCGGCGAGGGAAGGTAGCGGGTGAGATCCACCACGGATCGATCCGGGAAGGGCAGCGTGTCCAGGTCCTCTACTGGCGGGCGGGGTGGATTGGTCACCACTTCGCCGTCCTTCCGGAAGATGGTGCCCTCAAGTCCTTCCAGCGTATCCCCGGCACTCAGCCGGTGGGCGAGGAGGCGTGTGGTGATCTCGCCGTCGCCGTAGACGACAACGTCCAGTTCGCGGCACTCCTCGAAACACTGCTCCTTCCAGAGCGTCGGGTGTATTCCCCCCACCACCAGGGTCGCGTCGGGGAACGCGCCGCGCAAGGAGCGGGCCAGCGCCTTGGCATTGCGCCAGTCGACGCTGGTAACCGTCATGCCGATCATGTCCGGCCGTATCCGCGCCACCTCGTCGAGCACGGTCTCGGGCGTGCTGAACAGCCCTTCCAGGTAGTGCACCTCATGGCCGTCTTCCCGCAGGTACGGCACGAGATACAGCAGAGAGGGCGAGGGGACGACATTGACCAGCGGCCGGATCTTGAGCCAGCCGAATCCCTTGCGCCGGGTATTCATGAAGCGATGCTGATCCTGCTCCCAGGGTGCCGGAACCGTCATGAGTAGGACCCGCATGTCAGTACCGCCTGCCCGCGGCGAACGACAAGGCGCCGGCGACGATCCCGGCGTCGATGGCCAAAACGTCGGCAAACATCAGGGCCGCGCATCCTGCCGCTACTGGCACGCCCTTGGAACGAGACACGAATCGGAAGAAGGAACCCTGGAGCACCGCGCTGAGGACTACGGCACCGATGGCCAGTGCCCACGCCCCGCCCGCCGCGGCGAACAGCCCCAGCGGCAGTAGTCCCAATACGGCGACCCAGGACCACATCTCCGATGCGCGGGCGGTGCTCACCGCAACAGCGGGACGGGACGCAGCAGCCTCGTGCGCTCCCGTTCCTCGTGATCTGAGGATGAATCGCGTCTTCGCAGCGGCAAGGCGGATGTCATAGCGGAGAAGCTCTCTGACGCCGTAGTGGCGATGGTGGGTGACCGCAAGCCGTGGTTCCAGAAGGATGGTGCCTCCCCGATGGACGAGCCGTGAACCGAGATCGGCATCCTCAACCGTGGGTACCCGGATGCGCTCATCAAACCCACCCAACGCCTCAAAAACCTCCCTGCGGATAGCGAAGAAGAACGATGCGGCCGACACGAGGCGACGGTTTTTCACGCGCTGGGTCCACGCATAGTGATAGTAGAGGTCCTTGTACTGGCTCGCCACATTGGTGAACGGGCATTTGCCATCGTAGACCCCCTGCACCGCCTGCACGTCGGATTCGGCAAACAACTCCTCCAATACCGAGAACGCGTGGAGCGGCGCCACCACGTCGGCATCGATGAACACGAGAATCTCTCCCCCTGCATGCCGCGCGCCCAGGTTCCGGGCACCGGATGCCCCTAGTCTGGCAGCCGCGGGGACCGTGACATCCGACAGCGCCTGAGCTACCCGCGCCGAATCGTCGGAGGAGCAGTCATCGACCACGACGATTTCGATGGCCGCGCCTCCCGCCGCACGGATCGCCCGAAGGCACACCGCCAGCGTGGAGGCCGAGTTGTGAGCCGGTACGATTGCCGAGAAGCCCATGGTCAGGGAAGCGTGGGATCCCGGCGAAGGCCAAAGCGATGCGCCGCGAAGGCCGCCATGTGACGGAGAAGACTGGTGCCATAGACGATGCCCTGCCGGAAACTCATTTTCGAGCTCTCATCGTTGAATCTGGTCGGCGAGGGAACCTCGCCAAGCCGGAAACCCCGCACGCTCAGATGCACGAGGATCTGGGTGTCGAAATCGAACCGGTCGGAAAACGAGGCGAACGGAACCGCTTCCAGCACGGCACGTCGGTACGCGCGATAGCCGTTGTGATACTCCGACACTGAGAGGCCGAAGGTGGTATTGCCGAGCCATGTGAGAACCCGATTCGGCACGTACTTCCACAAGGGCATGCCGCCCTTGAGGGCATCGCCGCTCTTGATGCGCGAGCCGGTGAGCGCATCCACCTGGCCCGAAGCAATGGGCTCCACGAAACGTGGCAGCAGCGTCGGTTCGTACTGATTGTCGGAGTGCAGTAGCACCACGACGTCGGCGCCCCGGGCGAGTGCCGCCGCGTACCCGGTCTTCTGGGCGGCGCCGTAGCCACGATTCGTGGGATGGCGCTCCAGAGTGACCCCCAAGGCCCGCGCGCGGTCGGAGGTGTCATCATGGCTGCCGTCGTCCACAACGATGAACTCATCCACCCATCCTTCCGGAACCGCGCGGAGCGTCTTGGCCAGCGTTCTCCCGGCATTGTAGGCGGGGGTGACCACCACCACATTGGCGCCTGGGGCATTGCGCGACACGATTAGTACCTCTTTCCTCGAGCGTAGCCAACGGCTCCGGCGGCCAGACCAGCTCCCACTGCCAGCATGTCGAGCCACATGAGAGCGGCGGTGGCCGGCAACGCGCGCCAGCCATGGGTTCGCGCGACGAAGCGCAAGAATTCGCTGGCAAGCAGCAGGAACGTGGCGGCCGCGGCAAGGACCCCGGGGAGGACCCGGGCATCGAATACCGCCGCCGGCAGGCTTCCTGCAACGAGGAACGCCACGGGAATCGCCAGCAGAATCCGGCGCGAGTGATGGGTCATGTTGTGACCGAGATTCGCGTACCGCTTGAACAGCCGTACCGGCGCCTTCCGGATTGCGCTCTTCATCTGGCTCGTCGCCATGGCGAAGCGGCGGCGCAACAGGGTTCGCCACGTATAGCACGCCAGGTGATCGACCTGCAGTTCCTTGAGTAGGAGGATACGCAGGTCACGTTCCACCAGTTCGTATCCGAACTCCTCGTCTTCAACCGTCGGATCGGGAATGCGTTCGTCAAAGCCTCCGACCTGGTCGAAAGCGCCCCTTCGCACGGCGGCGCACCACGTGGCAAACACGTTGGTGTAGCTCCCGGGAATCCGCCGGCAGAAGTAATGATAGTAGTCATTCTGGTAGCGGCTGGCGGGATTCGAACAGGGGCCGGGCGAACGGTAGATGCCCTGCACCGCGGCAGCCTCTGGGTGTGCCGCGAAGGCCTCCTGGATTCGCCTTCCCCCGTCATGAGGAAACACTACGTCGGAATCGGTGAATACCAGGATCTCACCCTTGGCGGCGCGGGCGCCCTGGTTGCGCGCCGCGGCCGGACCACGCCGAGTCTCATGGCGAATCACCGTGCAGCCGCAGGCAGCGGCGAGGTCCCCTGACCCATCGTCAGACCCGTCATCGACGACGATCAGCTCGAAGTCCCGGAATCCCGAACCGAGGAGCGCATCAAGACAGCGGGGTAAGGTCGCGGCGCCGTTTCGCACGGGAACGATGACGGAGACCTGGGTGTCGGGATTCATAGGTCGCTGTTCCCACTCCGAACGGCATTTCGGCGTCCGGCTTCCGCTTTGGCTGGGGACACGGTTCGGACCGGCACCGGTTCGTGACCTCTCGGGCGCCGATCCATGCGATCCGCGCGACATGAAGCCACTAGGGGCAATGGTGAGAAACCCACATTGTATGTCCGGAGACAATGCAGTCAAGCCCGCCGCTGCGAGGCCGCGCGTGGTGGAGCGGCCCGACGGCAGATGGTCGCCTGAGGGCCGATCCACCGAACGCACTCGATGTGCGCCCTCAGTTCACCTTCGACGCGCGAGCCGCAGGCAACGGGTTCGGAGGCGCATCAGTGTGTCGGCTGGCTCCCTTCTGCGCCCCGCCGGTGAGACTCGCACGCGTGTTCCGGCACCGGGGGCGCATGACGCAGGAGTGCCCACGCCGCCACGCCATGGAGGCGGCACTGCACCAGAACAGCTCGTAGAAGACCCCGGTCAGGGAGTTGTTGACCCATTCCCGGGCCGGGCATGCGTCGAGCGTGGAGACGAATCCCAAGGGAACCCCCCCTGGCAGGGCAGCCGGCGTGCGCGCGGTCTCCCGCAGCCGCAGACTCGGCTTCCGCATGAGGTGTCTTCGCGACGCCGGGCTTCGCCGACGGTGTATGGTGAGTTGTCGCCACTATTCTAATATTAGAATAGTCATGCCGCCGACACGCTGAGTGTCCCCGGTGCCCCTGAATAGGCCCCGAGGCTCCCGACGGCCTCCCCGAGGAATGGCTCCCCGGCCTCAGAACGAGCCGAACTTGAACGTGAGCGCCCCCGCCATCCCGCGCAAGTCCTCATCGCCGAGCCCATAGGTGCGCGGCAGATCGAGGCCCGAGACGAAGCGGTAGCTGGCGCCAAAGTCGATCCGGATCGGCCTGCTGATGTTGAGTTCGACGTTGAGACCGGGTTCCGCCACGAAGAAGGCGTCGGAGTCGATAGTCGTATCCCAGTAGGGATCGCGAAAACCGGCGGTTCCGCCTCCGATCAACACCATGGCGGCGAAATGCACCAGATTCCGCGACTGATGAACATACTCCAGCTCCACCCCCCCGTAGCCCAGCTCCAGCACATAGTCGGGGCCTGCACCCTCGGGAGCGGGAGAGATCTCGATGTCCTCATTCACAAGGCCATACCCGCCCCCGCCGATGATGAACGCGTGGTTGATGATCCACCCGCCCCGACCACCCGCCAGAACGGCGAACTGGTCGGCAAGCCCGGTGAACTTCACCACAATCCCGCCGAACCCCCCGCTTTCCACGGGCCCTTTGATCAGGGTCTCGGGCTGCTCGTGTACCGTGATCGCACACACCGTGCATACCATACCAAACATGAGTGCCGTCAGCATACAATCCTCCTTGGCGTGACACAGAACCCCGCATTGGGTACAGCAGACCGGGGGGCGGGAGTTCCCGCGAGGCTGCGCGTTGGCCAGGTGGTGCTCATGTTCCCATGCGCAGCCTGAGCCGGGCATACATGCGGCGAGCCGCGCCCCATGGCGTGCGCCGGAGGTAGGGCTCGGTGTCGGCAGGGCCGGCATACCGCCATGTACCGCCCGTCAGCGCGTCGCCGTTGCCGGTCTCGATTCTCGCGCACGAGGGGAACAGGAAGCAGCCGTGGAGGATGACGCCCTCCCCGGGCGTGACGGCGTGGCGTTCCAGCGTCCACACCCGGTTCGATTCCTCGTCCCGGGCGGCCAGCATCACCGTGCCGACCCCTTGGGGCAACGAATCCACCGTCACGGTGAGACAGCCCGGCGGAAGGCGGCGCCAGGAATCCGGGGCCCATGCCTCGGCATCGCCGCCGGGTCGAGCCGCGGCAACCTCGAAGCGGCTCACGCCCTCCAGCGGTGCGATCTCTCGGAGGACGAACCGCCGGGACAGGCGCTCCAGCAGCAGCGAATCGGACAGGGCAGTCATGCACGGACACTGGGGGTACGCCCATGCGACGGCCCGCCAGATCTCTCCGGCCGAGACGCGACCCGTCTCGGTCCACACGCGGAAGAAGTTCTTGCGAAAATCGTCGCGCATCCACCATGCATTGCGCCGATGGAGCTGCAGGACGATCACGGCGCCCGGGTCGGGATTGATGTCATCGCTGGTGAGGCGATACGGTGCGCCCCCCGCCATGTATGCGGTGGTCCAGTGCAGGTAGAGCTGCGGAGAGAGATAGATCTCCCGGCCTGGGGGCGAGCCGGCGATCCAGCGGCCGACGGCATCCTCGGGACGGTGAAAGCCGAACAGCGCCTCCTCCGCCTGGTCCAAGTGGTCAAGACTGGCGGGCCACACCACGAAGTACCGGGCCAGGTTGATCGAAGGAATCGCCAGAGCGACGGCGAGCGAGAGTGCGGGAGCCCACCGTGAACCGATGGCCTGTCGCACGTACATGAGCCCGCTGGCGGCCAGAAGATAGGGGACGGGGAGCACCCCGAGGGTGCGCAGGCCATGGGGGGCCTGACGTTCCACGGAGAGGACTCCGGGCATGAGCTGTACCACGAGCCAGACGAGCAGCAGCCGGTCCGACCTGTCGCGCCGGGCGAGGGCAACGCCCAGGCCGATGACGAAGAAGAACCCCGTCAGAGCATCCAACAGAGGCTCCCCGGAGAGGTTGTGCCGCGGATTCCGGTCGCCGGCGACGGTGAACATCCCGGCGTGGAGCACGAGGTTGCGGAAGAAACCCGCCACCGGATCGGGGGTTTCGCTCCACAGCGACGCCATGGAGGACCGGGCGGTGATCAGCTCCGGCATGTGCGCCCACGCCCACATGAGCGGCACGAGTCCAACGGCGAATGCCGCCACCGGGGCAGCCCAGCGCCGGATGCGGTCGTGCCCAGTCCAGTGCATGGCAAGCCACACCGCGGGGAGCAGGGGGAAGAGGCGGAACGCGGGGTAGGTATACCACAACAGCGCTGCCGAGAGACCCGCGAGCACGCCCCGCCAGGGGCGCGGATGGCGTACGTAGGAATCGGTCAACAGGAGGGCCGCGAGCCCGGCAGTCGGACCGAGATTCGCCCGGAAGGCGATCCGGCTGAAGTGGAGATGCCACACTCCGAATGCCACCAGAAGCATGGCCCATCCCGCCTCTTCTCTGCCTCTGATGCGGCGAACCCAGCACCAGGTGAGCAGGACCAGCAGGGATCCGGAGACCGCTGACGGCAGGCGGAGGGTCGCGGCGCCAGTGCCGCGCACGGCGGTTGCCAGCAGGACGAGGTACTTGTAGATCGGCTCCTGGCCGCAGTTGCCAGGGAAAAACACCGGCCGCGGGCCGCCTTCCTTGATCGCCTTGACCTCGAGGCCGTGGTTCGCCTCGTCGCTCCAGAGCCCCGGCGGGAGTTGGTCAAGGCCGACAACACGAATCGCCGTGGCGGCGACGAGCAAAAGAAGGACTACCCAGGTCTTGTGCACAGCGTCCTCCACGCGGGCGAATCCGGTCGCGCGTAGACCTTGAGCAGCGGGCGGTCGAAGAGCCGGAAGGTCAGCTCGGAGCGGGAATCATCGATCTCGATCGGCCCGATTCGGGCGGGATTGCGGTACAGGCGCACGCACGAGAATCCTCTCGCGCCCGAGTCCAGTTCACGGTAGAACCGCGCCATGGCGGGGAAACGGTCCGGCAACCGGGCGTACTGGTCGCGGTATCGGTTACCGATGATGACCACGTCGGCGCCCTCCAGCGCGGCGGTGATGCAGGCCCATTGCTCCTCGGGCCCCGTAGCGATTTCGTACAGATAGACGTAGGGATCAATGTACTGCAGCCGGAACCGGCCAACCCTCGTTGCCAGCGGTTGTCCGAGCGTGGGGAGGTAGGAGCCGAACAGGCCCTTGCGGAGGTCCTCCTCGATGAGGGGAGGATTCGAGTGGGTCGTCTCCAGCAGCACGGTGGTTCCGGGCGGGAGCGCTTCCGACAGCTCGCGGCCGGCCCTGATTCGGGGGTCCTCCCGCAGGAACACGCCGGCGTAGGCAAGCCCTACCGCCAAGTGGATCGCCATCAGGATTGCCACCGCGCTCCTCGCGACTCCGCCGCGCCGCGCCAGGGCTGCCAGGAGCGCTCCCGCCGCCAGGGCGATGACCGGATGAAGCGGCAGCGAGAATCGAATGAACTTCTGGAAGCTCGCCCCCATGACCGCGAAGTAGGGAACCCCGGCCGCCAGCACCATGAGCCAACCGGGGCCGCGCCGCAAGGCCAGATACGCCATGCCGGCAAGGCCGCAGACCCACAGCACCGGCCCCGCGCCGAAGCGCAGCAGGTTGTCCAGCCAGTAGATCCAGGGCATCGTGCCGACGAACTGAAGGTCGGCCTGGCGTACCGCGGCCCCGCGCGCCCAGGAGGCGAGCGTCATGATGCCGTTCAGGAATTCCCGGGGAGCGAGGAGCAGGGGCCAGTTGCCCAGGATGAAGCCTCCCGCAAGGCCCGCCGCGGCGGGGAGCACACGGCGGCGCCCGGAAGTCGCGAGGGAAACGGCAATGGGCCCCAGAGCGAACACCGCATTCAGTTTGGTCGCCAGGGCGAGTCCCGCGGCGGCGCCCATTGCGAGCGCCGCGCGGGAGGTTGCGGTCCTCATGAGCCATATGGCGCCGGCCATGGTCGCAGTGGTGAAGAGGACGAGCAGGGGATCGGGCGTGAAGAAGTGCGAATCCCGCAAATGCAGCGGGGAGAAGGCAAGAAGGAGGGGGGGGAGCAACCCGCCCCACGACCCGATGAGACCTGCGGCGATGATGCCGACCAGCAGTACGGTGAGCGTGCCGGCCAGCGCCGACACGGATCGCGCCAGTAAGTAGTACGCGCGGACCTGGTTCGGCTGCTCGAGGTGGAGGCGGCCCGCGGCGTGGGCTGCGGCCAGCGGCATTCCGGCAATCATGCGGGGCAGAGAGCCGTAGTTGAAGAAGTACTTCTCATGCACCGCCCGAGACGGATCCTGTACCAATGACACGGTGGAGACGAGCATGAGCTGCTCGTCGACATGGAAGTGGAAAGGCACCGAGTAGTCCAGACCTGCGAACCGTACAGCCGCGGCGGAAAACACGATGGCGGTCAACGCCCTCCGACGGGTTCCCGGGGTCAGGGCGCCTCCCTGCTGCCGGCAGGCGCGCACGTGACCCCGTCCGCGACGCCAGAGAGTAGCATCGCAGCGAAGCGGAACGCAGAGAACGCGACGATGGCCCCATGCAGGCGACAGACCCGGTCCTTCGCCTCGGCGGAGTCGGGCAGATCGAACAGTCGCCCTATTCGGCGGACGAACCGGTTTCGGAACAGCAACAGGCTCGCCTTGCTCCTCACCTGGTTCCTATCTCCTCGTGCGCACGATCCGCGCCGGCGCGCCTACCGCCACGCTGTAGGGGGGAAGATCCTTGGCCACCATGGAGCAGGCGCCCACCACGCTGCCCGTGCCGATGGTGATGCCGTCAAGCACCACCACTTGGGCGCCCAGCCACACATCGTCTTCCAGGGTGAGGCCCTTGGATGCCACCGGTTGTGCCATCATGGGAATGTCGAGTCGGTCCATGCCGTGATTGCCGACACCGATGAGGTAGCAGTGGGCAGCCAGCAAGGCGTAGCGGCCAATGGTGACCGGCCCGCCGGCATGCACCAGGCAGCCGATGGCGAAGTTGGCCTTGTCATGAACAGTAATCGTGCTCCCTTTGCAGCTCAGGATGGTCCCCCGGGAGAGCACGACGCCATCGCCGAGGGTGATGCCGGTCTCCGGCCCGCCCTTGGCATCCAGCACCACGCCGTCGTCTATCACCACATTGCTGCCGATATGGATCTTGTGAGGGTGCCGGATGACCACATCACGGCCGATGGTGCTGCCCCGTCCCAGGCTCCCCAAGAGCCGTCGGTACGCTACGCGCCGCATTGCCAGACCAAGAGCTCCGGGCATGGGCCCCAAGATGCCGGTCAACATCTCGAACAGCACCAGACCGGCCAGCGATGGCCGGCCATACACCACATCTCGGTACACGCTCAACGCCGATCGTCGGCCCGACGTGATCTGCTCCTGGAACTCGGTAGCGATTTCCTGGTCCATTCGGATCCTCCTCCTTGGCCTGACCACCCAATGAGGCGCGATCTCTCCCGGCGGGCAAGGGATGGCGCGGGCTATGCCCCTTCGTCGGCTTCCCGGCAGCCGGTCTCCTGCCGGGCGCACTGCCGGTGCAGGCGGACCATGAGGCACGCGGCACCCACGAGGAGCAGGGTGGAACAGGAGAAGGCCGCGCGGAAGCCCAAGGTCTCCTTCAGCAGCAGCCCGAGGTAGGGTGCGCTCATGGCGCGCAGTCCCACCATGGTCACGTGCACGCCCATGTAACTCTGGATCCTCTCCCGGGGGGCAAATGTGTTGGCCCCCAGCATCCACGCCACGTCCACGCCTGCCATGCCGACGCCGAAGAAGGCGTACGCGACGTATGCGCCGTCCACGGACCGGGCCACTGCCAGCGAGAACGGCCAGAAGGCCAAGGCGACGTAGGCCAACGCCGCGAGGGGAACAGCGCCCGTACGATCCAGCATTCTGCCGTAGAGCGGCAGGAACACGATCATCACCAACGGGTGGATCACGCCGAACACCCGCGACGCCTGGCTCCAATCAGCCCGGAACACATCATTCACGAGCATCGGCACCAACGGTTCCGTGATCATGAACGCGACGCCGTAGAGGAAGAAGTAGAGCTCGTACCGGCGGAAGAAGTGATCGGTGCGGAGGATCTCGAAGAAGTCGGCGTAAGGAAGCCGGCGGGCACGATGGAGTTCGGCCCCAATGCCGGGGTTCGGCATGCTCCGATAGGCCAGGTAGGCACCCAGCCCACAGAGGCCCGCCGCGGCGAAGGCGAGCGGAAAGGCCGAGGCCTTCCAGTTCAGGAACCGGCCCACCAGCCATGCCGAGGAACTGGTGCCCAGGAGGGCAACGATCTGAGCCCGTGCATAGCAGACGCCCCGGGAGGCACGGCGGTAGTTCGTGCGGAAGATCATGTTCTGCGCCGGCAGGTAGGTCGCATGACACAGGCCCACCAATGCGGCGATGGTGATGAACGACGCCGGGGTGTGCCAGAGCATTATCCACAGGTAGGAGAAACGGCCGATCAGTCCGGCCACGAGCATGACTCGACGATGGTTCCCGGTGGTGATGATGGATGCGCCGATGGATGAGAACGCGAACATCGACATCTGGAGGGAGTAGAGCAGGGCGATCTGGAGTGCGGTGGCGTGCAGTTCCCTGCGCAGCACATAGGCCGTGACGGAGATGAGGCCGGCGTAGACACCGTCCAGCAGGGCGGCGAGGAGGTGGCGGCCGAAGGTTCGCTGTTCGATATCGTTGAGCTCTAGACGCGGCCACCAGAGAAGGAGCAATTGCTTCATGCACGGCTCTCGTCAGGGGGAACGCTGCCGCGGGGCCTCTCAGCGACCCCTTGTGCGGTGATCGCCCGAAGTAGGTGCCGATAGGCCCCGTGCGCAAACCGGTTGCTCACCCCTTGCGGCCATCGTCGCACTGTTGGAGCCCCGTACGGCGCGACTCCCCTCGCTCCCGTGGTCTCCGTGGGAGCGTACCCCGGGCGCTCCGCGCCCTCCATCATCGTGGAACGGTGCCTTCTCTGTTGGAGCCCTGCAAGGCGCGACGGGGAACTGGCGTGGTGGGGAACACCGATGCGTCTCGCCAGTCTCGCCACAGGATGCCGGACCTCGCACCGCTCCGGAGGCCGCGGGGCAACGGATGGGCCCACCTTTTCGGAGACCCGGCTTCTTGCAGGAGGCTTTGAGGTGGGGCAAATTGAGGTGTGTTGTCGAACAACCGAGCGCAGGAGGTGGAGACTATGGGAGTCACACCATCCCAGATTGATCGTGCCGTTGCCATCTCGAAGGCGTGCGGCGCGACACGCCTCATTCTGTTCGGGAGCGTCCTGGAGCGTCCCGACGAAGCCCGGGACATCGATCTCGCATGTGATGGCATTCCTGGGTGGAAGATCTTCCGGCTTGCCGCTGAGCTGGAGCGAGCTCTGGAGACGCCGGTTGATCTCATCCCTTTGAGTCCGCCAAGTCGTTCCACGCGATCCGTGGAGCGCAGTGGAAAGGTTCTCCTGTGACCAAGGAGGACCTGGCCGAGCTGGTCGCGATCGAGCTCCTGGAGGCAACGATTCGTGAGCTCATCGCGCTTGCTGACGATGTTGGCGATTCTGAACCAGCAGCCCGAGATCAGATGGCTGCCGGAGCGTTTCTGGCTCAGCTCTACACGGGTATGGAGAACATCCTGAAGCAATTCTGCCGTTTCCAGGGGGTGGCCCTGCCGATCGGGGATAACTGGCACGCTGCGCTTCTCCGGCGTTTCTCAGAGCCGTCCGACGTGGGTCTTCCTGTGTTCTTCTCCGCCGAGCTGCTCTCCGAACTCGGCGCCTTTCGCAAGCTTCGTCATGTCGTGTACCACGGGGATGGGTTCCAGATGGAATGGTCGGGGCCGGTGCCCGGCATTCGGCGCCCACCTGCCGTGCTAAGGGAGTTTCGCTCTTCGATCGAGAGCTACCTCGCCGACTAGGCCCCTGAGCGTGCGGGTCACCT
>JALOPK010000055.1 GCA_025453925.1 Candidatus Eiseniibacteriota bacterium
GGATCGTCTCAAGGTCGGGCACCGCCATGGAGCGCATGGCGAGGGTATGCGCGCACAGAGGAGTAATGAGTACCGCTTCCACTCCCGGCTGCAGCACCGGGCCTCCCGCGGACAGATTGTACGCGGTGGATCCCGTCGGCGTAGCGATGCACACGCCATCGGCGTGGAACCGGCTCACCAGGGCATCCCCGATCCGCACCTCGTACTCGACGACCCTCGCCGCCTCGACTCTATGGAGGACGACATCATTCAGCGCCAGTACCTCCCCGGGGTTTCCTTCCCATCGTACCCCAAGAAGCGAACGCGCCTCTTCCCGGAGGTTCTCCTGCAGGAGATCGTCCAACAAGCCTTCGATCTCGTCGCTCTCCGCAGTGGCCAGGAACCCGAGCTTGCCGGTATTGACTGCGACGAGCGGGAGCCCTGCAGGGGCGACCATCGGAGCCGCGCGAAGGATTGTCCCATCGCCCCCGAGCACGACCACCGCCCCACAGAGGGCATCGGGCTTCGAGAGATGGCAGCGCGGTTCGTCTCCCGGTGGACAGCCAAACCCCATATCGGCCAGCACGAGGCCGACATGGCGTGCCGCAGCCCATGCCCGCGCGCGATCCAGTAGCGCGATGGCGTTGGGGCGGCTCAGATTGACGATGAGGGCGATACGCTCAATGGGCGGCAAGGGCACCCTCTATGGTCGCGACCAACCCCGCAGGCGTGAGGCCAAGGCGTTCGCGCAAGGCGGAAATGGCCCCATGGACGACAAAAGAGTCAGGAATCCCGGCGCTCACGACGGGAGGCCGGCCGGGAGACCCCGCAAGCAGCTCCGAGATAGCGCTGCCGAATCCGCCCGCCAAAGCGTTGTCCTCGATGGTGACCACCAGGCGCACCCCTTCGACGACACGTCGCACGGCCACCTCATCAAGAGGTTTGACGAAGCGGCAATCGAGGACGGACGCCTCCACACCCCGCGAGGCAAGCAGAGCAGCAGCTTCCAGGCCGTCGTAAACCAGGGGACCGACTCCGAGGATCGCCACGTCGGCCCCCGGCCTGAGCAGGCGCGCCGTTCCCAACTTGAGAGGCTCCAGATCGCGGGACAACCCGGTCCCCGGCCCCCTGCCCCTTGGGTATCTGACCGCCACCGGCCCCGGATGCGCGACCGCGAAGGCAAGGGCACGCTGGAGTTCGGCTTCATCGGAGGGGGCGATGATCACCAGGTTAGGAATCGGACGCAAGTAGCTGAGATCGAATACGCCATGATGGGTGGGGCCATCCTCGCCAACCAATCCCCCACGATCCAGTGCAAAAACCACGGGGAGGTTCTGCAGGCAGACATCATGAACAACCTGGTCGTAGGCTCGCTGCAGGAAGGTCGAGTAGATCGCCACGACCGGTCTAAGCCCTCCCGTCGCCATTCCTGCGGCCAGGGTGACGGCATGCTGCTCGGCAATGCCGACATCGAAGAAGCGGCGAGGGAATTCCCTGGCAAACTGATCGAGCCCCGTGCCGCTTGGCATCGCGGCGGTGATGGCGACGATTTGCTCATCAGACCTGGCCAGGTCGATCAGCGTCGAGCTGAAGACTTTGGTGAAGGTCATGGACCCCGCGTCTGGCTTCGGTCCCGTGTCCCGATCGAATGGTCCGACGCCGTGGAGTTTCTGGTCATCGCACTCGGCGGGACCGTAGCCCTTTCCCTTCTCGGTGACAACGTGAACCAGCACCGGTCCCGGAAGGGAGCACACGTATCGCATCGTTCGGATCAGCGCGGAGAGGTTGTGCCCGTTCACCGGCCCGATGTAGCGAAACCCGAGCTCCTCGAACATGGTGCCGGGCACGAGGAGGTTCTTGACGCTCTCCTGGAAGAGGTGGGCCAGCTTGCGGGCTCGCGCCTTGGATTCCGCGGGAAGTAACCCGGTGATTCTCCACAACTCGCTGCGGAGCCGGTTGTACACGGGCGTGGTGATAAGGCGATTCAGGTATTCGGCCATGGCGCCGACGCTCTTGGAGATCGACCACGCATTGTCGTTCAGCACCACCGTCAGATTCGTCCCTGACTCGCCGGCGTGATTGAGCGCCTCGAAGACCATTCCCGCAGCCGCGGCGCCGTCGCCGACGACCGCAACCACGGCATGCTCTTCGTTCGCGGCGTCGCGGGCCAGTGCCATGCCCAGGGCCGCGGAGACCGAAGTCCCGGCATGGCCGGTGCCGAAGTGGTCATACGGCGATTCCTCACGCTTGGGGAATCCGCTCACGCCGCCGAACTGGCGCAAGGTGGGGAATCGATCGCGCCGCCCGGTGATGATCTTGTGCGGATAGCACTGGTGCCCAACGTCCCAAACGAGTCGGTCGCGGGCGAAGTCATATACGTAATGCAGCGCGATGGTGAGTTCGACCACGCCTAGACTGGGACCGAGATGCCCCCCACACTCGCAAACCGTGTCGATGACGAAGCCTCTGATCTCTTCGGCCAGGGTGTGAAGTTCGGGGAGGGAGAGTGCCTTCAGATCCGCGGGGGACCCAATGGAGGAAAGCAGCGAGGAGGAGGGAGTCTGAGGATCACGGGGCATGGTTCAGTGTCCGCGGCGGCCCAGGTAGGCCGTCAGTTCTTGGAGAAGTGGAGTCGCGGGCCCTCCAAGCGGGGCAACACAGGCGGATGCCCTGGCGGCCATTTCGTCCGCATATCTCTTTGCGCCGTCGAGACCCAGCGCGGCCAGAGCGGTGAGCTTGCCTGCGGCCGCATCCTTCCCGGCTCGTTTTCCCATCACCTCTGCGTCTCCGGTGACATCGAGGAGATCATCAACGGCCTGGAACGCGAGTCCGAGGCTCCTGCCGTAGTCATGAAGGATGTCCAGCGTCGTGTCGTCGGCGGAGGACGCCAGTCCCCCAAGCGCACAGCACCCCGCGATCAGTGCCGACGTCTTCCGCTCATGGACCTCCGAGAATGCTGCCCGGGGTGCACCGGAACCGGGCAACTCGGTGTCCAGCCACTGCCCACCGACCATGCCGACAAGCCCTGCGGACGCGCCGAGAACCCGCGCGGCCACCGGGATTCGGCTCGTACCGGAGAAACCCCTCGAAAGAGAGCCGAAGGCACCCACCAGAAGCGCGGTTCCCGCCCATGTGGCATCGGGAACGCCGTGGACCACATGGCAGGTAGGGGCGCCGCGGCGCCTGTCATCATTGTCCATGCACGGGAGGTCATCGTGAATGAGTGAATAGGTGTGGATCATCTCGACTGCGGCCGCGATGGACAGAAGCTGGTCGCCCGTTGCCGGGGGGCGGTCCGTCGTGGCGTACGCGCTGAGAACAACCAGCGCGGGGCGAAGACGTTTTCCTCCCGCAAGGAGAGAGTAACGAGCTGCCGGCAGCAGGTGCGACGGTCCCTGCCATGAACCGCAGACGCGTCGCTCAGCGAACCGCCCGAATGCGTCGCCGATCTCGGCGAGCACATCAGCGAGGCGGTTCGAAAGGTCGGGTTGCCAGCGATCCTTCGGCACTGCGAACGAGCTCATCAATCCGCGACTCCGTGAGTTCCAGCACACGGTGAAGACGGGCGAGCAGAGCCATTCCTTCCTCGAACAGGTCGAGGGATCTCTGCAGAGTAGCGCCCCCCTTTTCCAGAGTGGCCACTACTTCCTCGAGCCTGGCGAGGTTCACCTCAAAATGCTGGAGTTCCTCCGTCATGTGAACAGGCTCGGCCGTGTCACCTGGCATGCTGCTTCTCCATCGCTGAGGATGACGTCGACGGTCTGATTCGGAGCAAGGGCACGCACGCTATTCACTATGGTGCGTGTCTCATGGTCAAGGCACAGGGCATACCCACGCGCCAGCACGGCCCGGGGATCAAGCGCCCGAAGTCTTTCCTGCTGCGCGTGAACGGTGCGGGCGTGGAGACGCACACCCGTTGAGGCAGCGACCCGGAGGCGGGCGGTGAGATCATCGACACGAACCGCACGCTGCTGCACCACGTTTCTGGGTGAACGCAATCCATGGCTGCTCGCCAGGCGACGCACCTGTTCGCGCATCACCGCGGCATGAGCGGACAGCGCCCGCTTCGCCCTGACCGTCAAGGACCCGACCTGCACCTCGATGTCCCTTCGTTCGGGTACCACCATCTCGGCGGCGGCTGACGGCGTTGACGCCCGCGCATCTGCGGCCAGATCTGCAAGGGTCATATCCACCTCATGTCCCACGGCGGAGACGACGGGAGTCCGGCATGCGGCGATCGCCCGCACAACGGTTTCGTCACTGAAACACGATAGATCCTCCCGACCGCCGCCGCCTCTGCCGACGATCATGACGTCCACCAGATTTGCCCTGTCGAGGATCTCGATAGCCTTCACGATGGTCCCACTCGCTCCCTCTCCCTGAACGACCGCGGGACTCACGACGATCCGCACGGCGGGCCAGCGGCGCGTGGCGACCTTGATGATGTCGGAGATCGCGGCGCCGGTGGGCGAGGTCACCACGCCGAGCGCCAGGGGAAACCGGGGAAGCGGCCGTTTCCGGCTCGGATCGAACAGCCCCTCTGCTGCGAGTTTGGCCTTCAGCAGTTCAAGGCGAAGTGCGGCGAGCCCCTTGGCCCCTGCGGGCACCATGTCCTCCACCACCAGTTGGTACTGTCCCTGTCGTTCGAACACGGTGACCCTGCCGTAGGCAAGCACCATCTCCCCGTCGACAGGTGCGAACGGCAGCCCAGTGGCGTGCCGGCGGAACATCACCGCCCGAATGAGGCAGGCCTCGTCCTTCAGGCTGAAATACAGGTGCCCGGAAGGCTGATGGAGCTTCACCCCGGATAGCTCGCCCTGCACCCATACTTCGCCGACAGACCGCTGTATGACGTCCTTGACCCGCTCGGTCACCTGGCTGACGGTGAGCCAGAACGCTTGGTGCGCAAGGCCCCCGTTATCGGGCATACTCGACGGCTCGTGTCTCCCGGATCACGGTGATCTTGATCTGTCCAGGGTACTCCATCTGCGATTCCACCTTCCGTGCAATGGACCCAGCGAGGGACTGAGCCTTGGCATCATCGACGAGATGGTGGGAAACGATCACGCGAATCTCGCGTCCCGCCTGTATGGCATAGGCCTTCTCGACACCCTCAAAGGAATCGCCGATCTCCTCGAGTTGCTGAAGTCGTTTGACATAGGTTTCCAACAGCTCCCGTCGAGCCCCGGGACGAGCGCCGCTGACGGCGTCGGCAGCCTGCACCAGAACGGCGATGGGGCTTGCGAATTCGGTCTCTTCATGGTGCGCCCCCACGGCGTTGGCCACCACGTCTCCTTCGCCGTACCGGGTCACAAGATCTATGCCGATCTTAGAGTGGGTGCCCTCTACCGTGTGGTCGACCGACTTGCCGATGTCGTGGAGAAAACCGCCGCGGCGCGCCAGATCCCCGTCCAGGCCGAGTTCGGCGGCCATGATCCCCGCGATGATGGCGGTTTCCTTGGAGTGCACCAGCACATTCTGCCCGTAGCTCGACCGGAATCGCAGCCGGCCGATCAGCTTGATGAGCTCGGGATGCAGACCGTGGACCCCGACCTCCAATGCGGCCTCTTCTCCCGTTCGCTTGATCAATTCCGCCATCTCCAGGGAGACCTTCTGAACCACTTCTTCGATCTTCGTGGGGTGGATCCGTCCATCCTCGAGCAGCCGCTCCAGAGCGATGCGGGCAACTTCGCGCCGGATAGGGTCAAAACACGAGAGGGCAACCGCCTCGGGCGTGTCGTCAACGACCACGTCCACCCCGGTGGCGGTCTCGAACGCTCGGATGTTGCGGCCTTCCCGGCCGATGATCCGACCCTTCATCTCGTCTGATGGCAGATTGACGACGGACACGGTCGATTCGGTCACGTGTTCGGCGGCGCAGCGCTGAATGGCCAGGCTGATTATCTTCTTGGCGTCACGGTTGGCGCTCTCGACGGCACGATCCTTGATCGACTTCACCAGAAGTGCGGCTTCGGTCCGTGCCTCATTCTCAAGGTTCTCGAGAAGCTGGCGCTTCGCCTCCGCCTCCGTCATGCCGGCGATGCGCTCCAGATGACGGTTCTGCTCGGCGAGAACCTCCGTGAGTCGCTCTTCCTTTTGCTTGACAATGCGTTCCCGAGCCAGGAGGGCATTCACCTTGTTGGCGAACTCCCTCTCCTTCTTGCCGATGATGTCGGCCTTACGCTCGAGGTTAAACTCTCGCTGCGAGAGCTTCTTGGAAGTTGCTTCAAACTCCCGGCGATGCTCCCTCGTTTCCGCCTCGAACTGCACCTTGGCCTGGTACCACTCGTCCTTGGCCTGAAGCGACGCTTCCTTCTTGAGTGCTTCTGCATCGCGCTTCGCATCCTGGATGATCCGGGAGGAGACCTCCTTGACGCCCGCCATGCGACGGGTATCCGCGGAGCCCTTCCATCTGATGCCGACTACGAATGCTATGACTGCGGTGAGGGCCGCAGCGGCGGCCACGTATGTCCAGGGTATCATTATGGGTTCCCCCATGAATCGAGATCGCGCACCACCCGAGGGCGAGCATGCCTCGTCCCCGGAAGATGCCGCACAACTCGAACAAAGTAGAAAGGATTCCCCGCCACGGTGCCGTGTGTCGAGAACACCTCGAACCTACGTATGCACGTGGGGACCGCGTGTGGGAGTGCCACGCCCTCGCGAATGCAAGGCGAAGCGACTCATGTGCGTGACCCCTTCGGTTCAAGTGTTGGCTCAAGATATATCTGGACTTCACGAACACGACAGGGAATCCATCAAGGTGAATCATCTCTGTCCGGGATCGTTTTGTTTTGGAATTCTTTGGCCTTCGTTCTCACTCAGCCACGTTCCAATTCTGCCTTCAAGCTGATCAATACGCGTTATACCGATGAGCTCTGCGTTTTCCATCTCGCTTCTCAACGTGAACATCTCGTCTGCTATATTGATTGCCGTCAGTACTGCCAAACGCGTCGTCGAAACTCCCACGGTTCTATCGTGGAGTTCCTTCATTTTCTCATTCACATATCCTGCAATCTTGCTCACGTAATCAGGATCGATGTCACCGCTCAGGACGTAGTCCTGGCCCAGAACTGTCACGTGCGTGGCACGGGACCGGTTGCGGTGTTCGTGAGTCATCGCTCAACGCCCGTTTGCGGTGAGAGGGGTGTGTCAAGGAGATCAATACGGGCGAGCAGATCGTCAATTCGTTCCTGGATTTGCTCCTTCGCGGACAAGAACTTCCTGACGTCCCGTTCGGTTTCAGTCTGCTGCTGCTGAGTCGCGCGCAGCTGCGCGATTTCGTGCTCCCGTTCGGCGGTGGCGCGAACCAGGGCTTGGTTTTCGCGCTGCAGCCTGCGGCACTCTATGAAGAGACGCGAGACCAACGTCTCAAACCGGGTCCACCGTTCCTCTGGCATTCTGAGGTAGGCGGCACCCACGAGTGACTGCTACCCCTGGCGTGCACTCACCAGAGCGGTGTGTGCCGATTCGACGACGCGGGCGAACGTCACCGGCTCCCGGACTGCGAGATCCGCAAGCTGCTTTCGATCAAGCTGGATCCCAGCGGCATCAAGCCCGTGGACGAGGCTCGAGTAACTCATGCCGTTCGCACGCGCAGCCGCGTTGATTCGGCATATCCACAGACTGCGGAAATCCCTCTTGCGGCGGCGGCGGTCACGGTATGCAAACCGACCAGCCCGAAGCACTGACTCGTTCGCCACCTTGATCAGGCGGCCGCGACTGCCCTGGAACCCCCGAGCCTTGGCGAGGATCTTCCTCCTGCGCTCCCGGGAAGGTACCCGGGCTCGTGATCGTGACACCCATCACCTCCGTGTTGATTCTGAATTCAGGTACTACGTGCCAAGAAGCTTGCGCATGCGGCCTTCGTCCCGGTGATCGACCAGGCTGACCTGACGCAACCCCCGCTTCCGCTTGGATGATTTCTTCGTGAGGATGTGGCTCTTGTGCGAGCACCGGCGAACCAGCGCGCCGGAACCGGTCACCTTGAACCGCTTAGCTGCAGAACGGTTTGTTTTCATCTTCGGCATACAATGCTCCATGCATTAAGGGCGCTGCGGGCAACACGAACAAAAAGGACGATGTCGGCGGTCACGCGATGGGCTTGGGGGCAAGCACCATCACCATTGTCACGCTCCGGCCGTCCAGTTGCGCATGCTGCTCAACGACACCGATGTCGGCAAGGTCGGCCGCGAACTTGTCGAGCAGAGCCCGCCCGCGCTCGGAGTGGGACTTCTCGCGGCCCCGGAAGAGTACGGAAACCTTCACTTTGTCGCGACCCTCGAGGAACTTCCTGGCGTTCTTGCACTTGAAGTCGTAGTCGTGATCATCAATCTTTGGTCGAAGGCGGACTTCCTTCACCTCAATCGTGTGTTGCTTCTTACGGGCTGTCCGCGCGCGCCTCGTGCGCTCGTATCTGAACTTCCCGTAGTCAACTATCTTGCATACCGGCGGCTGCGCGTTGGGCGCCACCTCCACGAGGTCGACTCCCTGCTCCTCGGCAATGGCGAGGGCCTGGCGAATGGGTATGACGCCAAGCTGGCTGCCGTCGTCGCCGATCACCCGCACCTGTGGCGCGGTGATCATTCGATTCACTCTAGTCCTGTCGGTCTCCGCATCGGGCTTCCACCTCCCGGTCATACAGTATCCGTAATCCTCTCCTTGCTCCTCGGGCACAAACGTGCCCATCCGTTACTCATCCGGCTCCGCACGCCGGCTTCGCTTCAAACTGGTGGGCGATACTGGACTTGAACCAGTGGCCTCTTGCATGTCAAGCAAGCACTCTAACCAAACTGAGCTAATCGCCCACGCACAGGTTTCTGCACCCACACTTCATCAACTAAGGCCGCTTTGCCGGCCAGTCAAGCCAGCCTATCGGTGCCGGGTACAGAACGGCAAGAGCGCGAGATGACGGGCCCGCTTGATCTCACGGGCCAGGAGCCGCTGCTCATGGGCGCCGATTCGTGTTGCCTTCCGCGGGAGGATCTTCCCCTGGTCGGTGACGAACCTGCGCACCGCTTCGAGGTTCTTGTAGTCGATCTCGTCCACGCGAATCTTGGGCCGCAGTATCCGCCGTCTATCCCTGCCCGTTATCATCCATTCCTCCTCGGTTCGATCTGTCTAACGGAGAACGCCCGCGGACCGCAGAGTCGCCGCGACACCATTCTTCGTCATAGTTCGCAGGGCGCGAGTCGACACCCGCACTCGGATCCAGCGTCCCTCCTCCGGGATCCAGAGACGCTTCCTTTGGAGATTGGGTAGCTGGCGTCGCTTCGTTCGGTTATTGGCATGCGAAACCCGGTTCCCCACCAAGGGTCCCCTGCCGGTCACACAGCATCGTCTCGACATCGCTCCTCCATCCGAGGCCCAGGCGGGCCTGATTAAAGCGCTCGAATCATACCGCCGGCCGCTCCCTCACGAGGAGTGACTGACGATTCAGTCGGCGCGCAGTGTGTGCAGTGCCGGTCGACACCCTCATCATCACGAAGAGAGCCCCAGCATCCTTTGCTGCGCCTGAAGCTCACCCAGCAGGATCCGCGCATCGCCGATCCTGCCGTACTCAGGATACTTCTCGATGAGTCGCTCCAACGCGCCGATGGCCCGCGCCTTGTCCGCCGTCTTAGACAGGGCCAGGCCAGCCAGATACAGGCAGTCCCGGGCAACCGGGACCTCGCCGAAGCGATCCGCAACCGCCAGGTATCCGTCACCGGCTTCTGCCAGCTTCCCGAGTTCGGCATCGCAGTCAGCGACCCCCTTGGCGGCGGACGCCTTGAGAAACGGATCATCAATGCCCCGGTGGCGCCGGAACTCGTCGAACAGCGACCGCGCCGCGGCGAAGTCACGATCCTCGAACTTGATATGCGCCAGATAGTAGGCCGCTCGCTTCCCGGGGTTCGTACCGCCACGCCCAGCAGAGATCTCCGTGAGCAGTTCCACGGCCTTGGCCCGTTCACCAGTCTGCAGCATGAGGAGGGCGCGACCGAAATCGGTGTCAGCCTCGGCCTTTCTTGATGCCCGGTAGGCGGACACCCCCCACACCACCACCACCAGGGCAATCACCGCCATACCCACAGAAATGGCGCGGTTGCGATGCCGGGTGAGATACCGCCAGCCTTGGAGTGTTCTTTCAATGACCGGATCGTGTTTGATCTCTTTCTTCGTCAGCCGTTTTCTCGGCGCCACGGCTCCTCCTCATTTACGTGACCAGGCCGAGTGTGCCAGGGAAGCGCGCACCAGCCACTGGAAATTGGCGCCCCCGGCAAGACTCGAACTTGCGGCAAACGGTTTAGGAAACCGCTGCTCTATCCTAACTGAGCT
Organism: Candidatus Eiseniibacteriota bacterium; assembly: GCA_025453925.1. Classification (GTDB taxonomy): domain Bacteria; phylum JAFGKV01; class JAFGKV01; order JAFGKV01; family JAFGKV01; genus JAFGKV01. The sequence continues at coordinate 10,297 of JALOPK010000055.1, forward strand.
ACGGGGGCGAGCTCAGCCCTATGCTTCTGATGCATAGGCAATGTAACTCTCGACAGGATACCTTTCCAGCTTGCGCCGTCCACTGAGAAACGCCAGCTCGATCAGGAACCCCACATCCACCACCTCTCCGCCAAGTTGTTCGGCGAGGCGGATGGCGGCAAGTGCCGTTCCACCCGTGGCAAGCAAATCGTCGACGACCGCAACCCTGTCACCCTCGACTATCGCGTCGCGGTGAATCTCCAGTGAGTCAGTGCCATACTCAAGGGAGTAGCTCTCGCGGATCGTCAGCCAGGGGAGTTTTCCGGGCTTGCGCGCCAGCGCCAGAGGGACCCTCAGATGGTGGGCCAAAGCGCCGCCGAATATAAACCCGCGCGCCTCAATCGCAAGGATCCTGGTCACTCCACGGGAACGAAGCCGTTCCGCCCACGCCTCGATCACGCCCGAAAACGCCTCGGCATCACCGAGCAGAGTCGTGATGTCTTTGAACACGATTCCCGGCTTCGGGAAGTCCGGGATTGAGCGAATCAGACCAGCCAGTTCCATATACCCTCCATCCCGGCTTCGTCGGCCGGACGCCCACTGGACTCAAATCGTTTCTCGGGAGATCTCCTCCGTCGTGACGATCCACCCCTCCCTCGACCGGCGGTCAGAGACGGTGGCCCGACGGCGCTAGAACACCACACGAAACTCATCACTCTCGGCCTGAACGGGGATCTCCTGCCACTCGACGAGCTGGACATGGGACAGCCGCGAGCCTTCCCAAAGCTGTGATTCCAGCGCCGCCAACGCCTCGGATTCCCCCTGAGCCTCGATCTGTACGGAACCATCATCGTCGTTCCTGACCCACCCCGCCAACCCGAGCGATCGTGCACGGCGAAAGGCGAACCAGCGGAAGCCAACCCCCTGTACGCGGCCCCGAACGATGATGCGCCGCCGCTCAACCATTGAGCACACCCATCAACCAGGAGACAGCGGCCTCGGGAGTCTCGGAGTGGTGGATCGGTAGCTCCGACATGCTCCACGTCGACAATCCCGCCAGGGGCAGGCCGAGTTGCGCGGCGAGGCAGAGCTCAGAGAGCGTGCCCAGCTGCCCTTCAACGGCCAGCACGCCGTCAGCGGAGCTCACGATGGCCCAATTCCGGCCATAGCCCATACCGGGAGATATCACCGCATCCGCCCATGGATTGGCGTCGCCACGATCACCCGGCACGATCCCAATGGCCAGCCCGCCCGCCTCATGAGCGCCGCGGCAGGCCGCCTCCATGACGCCGCCGAGCCCTCCGCAGAGCACCACGGTGCCACGGCTGGCGAGGAGTTGGCCGGCCTCGTAGGCCAGTTGGTAGCCCCGGGGCGTTGGCCGGGAGGCGCCGATAACCGCTATCTGAATCCGTCGGGCGCCCATCGGCCGCTCTCTCAGGCGTTCACCTCTGGTCGGGGCGAGAGGATTTGAACCTCCGACACCACGGTCCCGAACCGTGTGCGCTACCGGGCTGCGCTACGCCCCGAGTATCTTCCGTCACTTGAGCAGTACTTTCGCGAGGTAGAATCCAACCACCAGGAGAACAAAGAAGAGCACGCTCAAGAGGTTGAAGTACCGATCTATGAAGCTCTTCACGCCGGGTCCGAACACCTTGATGAGCCCGGCGACCAGGAAAAACCGCGCTCCTCGGGAGAGGAGTGAAGCGATCACGAGTGTGGGAAAATAGATGTGGCAGGCGCCGCCCGCAATGGTGAATACTTTGTAGGGTATCGGCGTGAATCCGGCGGCGGCCACCAGAAGGAAGGCGTTCCCCTGATAGCTGCGCACAACCGATTCCCACTGATGCTCGAGATGATAGAACCCGATGATGTGAGCTCCGACAACCTCGTAGAGTTCGGCACCGATGAGGTACCCAACCATCCCGCCCAGTACGCTTCCAACCGTGGAGATGGCGGCGTAGCGCAGCGCCAAGCGCTGGGTGGCGACTGCCATTGCGATGAGCAGCACATCGGGCGGAATCGGGAAGAACGATGATTCGGCGAACGCCAGGATGAACAGCGCGATGACCGCCTGTCTTGTCTCGGCCCACGCCAGGACCCAGTCGTACATCACCCGCATGACGCGGGCCGGCCAACGCAGCACCCGGCTCACTATGCCCACAGGTCTCCTCCCGGATCTCCCCCTCCGCGCATTCCGGGGCCGGAGGTCTGGCATGCCGACTTCTCGGACCAGCCCCACCTCCCCAGAAGCGGAACGAAATTGCAGGGCTCCAGCACGGTGCTCATCAACCGACCGCTGATGCCCCTGGTAATGCGAATCAGCCGCTGGTTCCGACGCTCACCCGCCGGCACCACCATCACTCCTCCCCGTCCAAGTTGCTCAGGCAGGGGCTCCGGCACCCGGGGACACGCCGCCGTCACCACAATCCTGTCGTAGGGCGCGTGCGCCGGCCATCCGTCCCCGCCGTCCCCCCACCGCACGAGCACCTGCAGATAGCCCAGCTTGTCGAGAAGCTTGCGGGCCGCTCTCGATAGTTCCGCGACCCGCTCCACACTGTAGACCTTGCACCCCAGCTCCGCCATCACCGCGGCCTGGTAGCCCGACCCGGTCCCGATCTCCAGAATCCGCTCCCCTCCTCGGAGAAGTAGGGCTTCACATAGAAGAACGACGGTCTCTACCGAGCTGATCGTCTGCTCTCCGCCGATGGGCAACGCATATCCGGCGTAGGCCAGCGGCCCCAGCGAAGGCGAGATGAACCGCTCCCGGGGGACACGCTCCATCGCCTGGAGGATACGATCCCTCCCCAGCACGCTACCCCGTGGAGTTTTCCGTGTCGGCACGTCAGCCGCCATGGAGCGCCGCCTGTACCGACATCAGGTCAACGAGGTCCGTGCGGGTAAGATCCTGCCCCAGGGGGGTTACCGACACAAGGCCGGCGGCCACGGCCGCATGGTCGGAGCCCTCGTCGTCCTCCCACTCGGCGTGCCCGCCGCCGATCCAGCAGCCACGCTGCCCATTGGGACCGTGAAACGGCGTGACGAAATCCCGATACTGCCGGCGTCCCAAACGGGTCGCCCGCAGGCCCGAGTATCCCCCCGGCACGTTCACGTTCAGGATGACCCCTGTCGGCACCTGCCCGCCCGCGAGAAACTGCGCCAGCCAGAGGCCGACATCTGCAGCCAGAGGCAGGTGTTCACTATCCCGCGAGGCCAGAGACAAGGCAGCCGCCGGGATCCCGGCCATCGCCGCCTCCAGCGCCGCGGCGACCGTCCCGGAGTAGAACACGTCCTGCCCGAGATTCGGCCCGTGGTTGATACCGGAGAGCACCACGTCCGGGGAGCGGTCGAGGATACAGTGAAGCGCGATGACGATGCAATCGACCGGGGTGCCGTCGACGGCGTGCACACCGGGCGCGACTTCGCTGAACCGGATCGGCCGGTCTATGGTCAACTTATGTCCCGTCGCGCTGCAGTTCTGCTCCGGCGCGCACACGACAACCTCGGCGTGGCATCGCAGACGTTCGCGAAGTACCCCGATTCCCTCGGCCCCCACACCGTCGTCGTTGGTGAGCAGTACGAG